>JANXME010000178.1 GCA_025354785.1 Actinomycetes bacterium
TTGACGGGAGAAATATCAAGAGGCGAGTTCACGGGTCTCTTTGTCGCAATAGGACATTCCCCGCGCAGTGAGTTAGTGGCGGGTCAAATCGAACTTGATTCCGAAGGTTATGTCCTGGCAAAAGATAGAACTACACATACAAATATTCCTGGAATTTTTGCCTGTGGTGATTTAGTCGATCACCGCTACCGTCAAGCGATCACCGCTGCGGGTTCGGGTTGCCAAGCAGCCTTGGATGCGGAGCGATTCCTTTCAGGACACTAAGGGTCCCGGGAGTAAAACCCAATTTTGAACTGTAATCTAAGCAACTGATATAGAAGGAAATGGAGCAAGAAATGGGAGCATCGCAGGCAGTTACAACTTCAACTTTTGATGAAGTTGTATTGAAGAGCAGCACACCAGTGTTGGTGGATTTTTGGGCTGAATGGTGTGGTCCTTGTCGGGCAGTTGCACCCATTTTGGAAGAGATCGCAAATGAACACGGCGATAAAATCAAGATTGTTAAGTTGAATACTGACGAAGAGTCTTCAATTGCAATTAAGTATGGAATTACTTCAATTCCTACTTTAAATGTTTTCGTTAACGGTCAAGTCGTTAAGACGATAATTGGCGCTAAACCAAAACCGGCGCTTTTAAAGGATCTCGAAGCCTTTATTTAAAATTTCCACAATTGGCAGGCGTCGAACAACTGGGGCAATATCAGTGGAAGAGATTGAATTAACGCAAGGTGCTCAAGGGGATTTGGCGACCCATGTAATAAATATATTGGTTCGTTTATCTCTGCTAAATGGCGAGCCCTCTTCACTTCCCACAACTTTTGACTCCAGGGTTGTTTTTGCGATCAGAAGTTTCCAACAGGGTCGTGGCTTAACTGTTACTGGCGTTGTAAATTCCGTAACTTTGCGAGCTTTAGAAGAAGCTAGATGGAAACTGGGCGACCGATCCCTCTCTTTGCAGAATTCACATTTAATGCGTGGTGATGATGTAGCAACGTTACAAGCACGACTAACTGAGATGGGTTTTGATTGCGGCCGGGTTGATGGTCTTTACGGTACGCGAACCGAATCTGCTGTTAAGGATTTTCAAAAGTCTGTCGGCGTCAACGTCGACGGAAAATGCGGAGCCGCAACTATCACCGCACTCATTCGGCTAACCCGCACAGTCTCTGGAGGTGTACCATCTATTTTGCGAGAGAGCGCTGCCCAAAAAAGCCGTGGGCCTTCATTGGCCAATAAGGTAATAGTTATTGATCCCAGTTGGGGTGGCTCCAATTATGGAATTTGCGAAAATGGGTCTCGAGAATCTGAAATTGTCTACGACATCTCTCAACGGCTAGAGGGGCGTCTTCTGGCGCTTGGGGTAAGCGTTTTTCTCACTCGCGGTTTAACCAATTGTCCCACTGAAGCAGAGCGCATTGCATTTGCAAACGAAGCAAAGGCAGACCTCATGCTTTCGCTACATACCGACAGATACTCCAACGAAAAAGCGCATGGAGTGGCTACCCACTATTACGGCAGCAGAGACCATGGAATTCATTCAATAGTGGGGGAGAGATTTGCATCGCTGGTACAACGTGAAATATGCGCGCGTACCGACCTATTAAATTGTCATACCCATGCCAAAACTTGGGATCTTTTAAGGCTTACCAAGTCTCCGACGGTCCGAATCGATTTGGGCTACTTATCCAATCTCAGGGACGCGCAACGGCTGGCACGCCCGGAGTTTCGAGATGTCATAGCGGAGGCGCTAGTTATTGCTATCCAGCGCCTCTATCTTTCTTCAGAGGAAGATGCCAAAACTGGGACCTTAAGGATCGCCGATTTACGCAAAGCTGGCTTGCGCATCTAACCTTGTCAATTTATTGGAGCGCCTTCCCATCGTAAGATATGAAAGACTGCCCTAATGTCCACATCTATTCGGCGCCATCAAACAGGGGATCCTCAAAACTTAGAGGAACGCTTCGCCACCCGTGCGGCTGGAATGCAGGCCAGTGAGATTCGATCCCTCTTTGCAGTGGCCTCTCGTCCGGAAATTGTCTCCTTAGCTGGAGGAATGCCTAATCTATCGGCGCTGCCAATGCAGATGATGGCTTCAGTAGTCCACGACTTGATAGCCACAAATGGCGCCGAGGCGCTGCAATATGGAAGCGGGCAGGGCCATCCAAAATTGCGCGAACAAATTTGTGATGTCATGGCTTTAGAAGGCATTCGTGCAAACCCTGACGACATTATCGTCACCACTGGATCGCAACAGGCCCTTGATTTGATCTCACGAATTTTTATAGACCCTGGTGATGTTGTCCTTGTCGAAGCCCCTTCCTATGTTGGAGCGTTGGGCACCTTCCGACAATATGAAGCACAGGTCGTACATGTGACTATGGATGATCAAGGTTTAGTACCAGAAGCGCTGCGTCAAGCGATAATTTCTTTAAGGGCGGCACGGCAGAAGATCAAGTTCCTTTATTTGATTCCAAATTATCAGAACCCAACTGGGGTTTTGCTACCCGCAGATAGACGCAGTGAAATATTGGAAATTTGCCAAGGGGAAAGAATCTTTGTTGTCGAAGATAACCCTTACGGCTTACTCGGTTTCGATAAACCCTCTCCGAATGCGATGCGCGCCCAAGATAGTGAGAATGTCATCTACTTAGGTTCTTTCTCTAAAACTATAGCGGCCGGACTACGTGTTGGTTGGGCCCTAGTACCACCGTCGCTAAAAGAGAAACTAGTGATTGCCAGCGAATCTTCCATTCTCTGTCCCTCAAATTTTACTCAGTTGACAATTTCGAGCTATTTGGCAGATCAACCTTGGCGCGATCAAATCGCCTCCTTTTGCGAATTATATAAAGTTCGGCGAGACGCGATGTTGGAATCCCTTCAAGAACATTTTCCAGCCTCTGCTACTTGGACTAAACCAGGCGGTGGGTTCTACGTTTGGGTAAATCTTCCCCCTGAAATTGATACCAAATTGATGGTCCCTAAAGCCATTGTCGCCAAGGTGGCCTATGTCCCAGGCACAGCTTTTTATGCAGATGGTTTTGGGACTTGGGCGATGCGTTTGTCCTATTGCCATCCAACCCCAGAAAGAATTCGCGAGGGCGTAAAAGCGCTAAGCCACGTTGTAAAACAAGAGATTGAACGGCGTGGCAGCGGTTATTCGATCGGCAATAAATAAAGCCTGCTTTCGTTTATATTAGCCGTCAAGTAGGTCGGCTATGCGATGCAGGTCTTCAAGGCCAGAAAATTCAATAATTATCTTTCCCACACCCTTTCCTGCTTGAACCACTACTCGAGTGTCTAGCCGATCGGATAGGCGCTCCGACATCTCCGAAAATTTACTAACTGGAACAACACTTTTCCTCTCCCTTTTCTTGGTAGCCGAACCAGTCGCGATAATTTCCTCAACCGCTCTTACACTTAAACCTTGGGAGATAATTCGATTTGCTAACTTTTCTATCTCTTCTTCGTTTTCAAGACCAAGCAGAGCTCTAGCATGCCCTGCTGAAATTACGCCAGTTGCCAATTTGCGTTGGACTGAAAGTGGAAGGTTGAGTAAACGAATTGTGTTAGATATATGTGATCTGGATTTTCCAAGTTTGCTTGCTAATTCTTCATGTGTACACTTAAAATCTGTAAGCAATTGGGTGTAAGCAGCGCCTTCTTCTAATGGGTTTAATTGGCTTCGATGAATATTTTCAATTAGCGCATCACGTAAGAGTTCATTATCCCCCGTCTGGCGAATAATAACGGGGATAGTTTTAAGTCCGGCCGCTTTAGCTGCCCTAAAACGACGCTCCCCCATAATTAATTCATATCGCCCAAAAGCAATCTCTCGAACGACGGGTGGTTGAAGTAGCCCAACCTCCACTATTGATTGTGTTAATTCTAAATGTGAAGCTTCATCAAAATAGGTGCGTGGCTGTTTTGGATTTGGAAGAATTGAATCAATAGATATTTCATTTTGTTGGCCAACTTCAATTCCCTCCACGGTTAAGGAAGTTGGAATTAGCGCATCTAGATTTGTACCCAATCCCCCACGTTTCACATTCACGCAATTTCTCCCTTTTTATAATTAATGCTTACTACATTGGAATCAAATGCTTTACCTCGTTCAGATATTTCTCGCGCCACCTGCATGTAAGCGATCGCACCTGGAGATACCGGGTCGTAAGTCATCACAGTTTGTCCATATGAAGGAGCTTCAGAAACTCGCACTGCGCGCGGAATTGGGATATCAATTAATTCGTTAGGAAAATGTGAACGCACACTGGCCGCTACATCATTTGCCAACCTTGTGCGGCCATCGAACATTGTCAGAACTATCGTTGACAACTTCAATAGGCTATTTAATCTCTTCTTTACAACAGAGTAGGTTTCGAGCAATTGAGTTAAACCTTCAAGGGCGTAGTACTCACATTGAATTGGTATGAGTAACTCTTGTGCCGCAGCCAGAGCATTAATTGTCAGGAGGCCAAGGCTTGGCGGGCAATCAATTAATATGTAATCGTAAGGCAACCCTTCGGCCTCGCGCGAAAGTACCAATTCGGAGATTGCTTCTTTGAGGCGCAATTCGCGCGCGACCATGCCCACCAGATTAATTTCTGCCTGCGCTAAAGCCGTGTTAGAGGGAATGCAATCCAGTTCTGGAAAGCCGGCCACCTTGACCACCACCGAGGTGATAGGAACGCTACCCATCAAAACTTCATAGATGCCGTTGGCGCTTTGGTGCTCAACTCCTAAAGCGGTACTTGCATTTCCCTGAGGATCCAAATCAATCACGAGGGTGCGCAGGCCCCCCATCGCGAGCGCCGCGGCAATATTTACCGTTGTAGTGGTCTTGCCAACGCCGCCTTTCTGGTTGGAGACGCTGAAAATCCGCAATTTTTTAGGCTTTGCCATCGCCTCCT
>JANXME010000189.1 GCA_025354785.1 Actinomycetes bacterium
GTTCAGGGCTGCTAGAGCGTACGGTACTTTTTTCAGTCATTAAGTTTCATTTCAGTTATGGGAATAATCCCGTGAATTTATTTTGATTATCTGAATGTCTTTGCGCCAGAGGCCGGATCAGATAAGAAAATCTTAGCACCCTTATTAGGCGCTACCAAACCGTAACCCCCGTGGGCTACGAGGCCAGAATCTCGGTTCCTGCCCTAGAAATAGGTAGCGCTTGTAGCGCAAAGCCTGCACCTGCCGCTCTCTGCAACTCCGCAACCTCATTGGGGTCGGCAGTGTGCAAGACCAAAACGCTAGGTCCGGCCCCGGAAATAAAGGCGGCCACCCCTGCGCCACGTAATTTCTGTACCAATGCAAATGAGGCGGGCATCGCGGCTTGTCTATATTTCTGATGTAAGAAATCCTCGGTTGCCAGAAAAAGCAGATCGGGTCTAGAAGTTAGCGCTTGCGAGAGGAGTGCAGCATTTCGTGAATTGGCAATTGCCTCAGGAAGCGGAATTGACTCAGGAAGCAATTTTCGCGCCTTAGAAGTCGAGACTGAATTTGTAGGAATAAAAGCAAGCGCGGATATCCGTTGATCGACGTTGAGTTTTACTGCGCGTGTAACTTTCTCTCCGTGTCGATCTTCTTGCCAAGATATGGTTGCGCCTCCGAGCAAGGCGGCGGCCACGTTATCTGGGTGGCCCTCTAATTTTGCAGCAATGGTGAGGAGAGCCTCGTCATTCATACGATCTATTCCCGAAAGCACTAAGGCCCGCGCCAGAACGAGTCCTCCAACAATTGCCGCCGCAGATGAACCAAGACCGCGTCCATGCGGAATAACATTTAGCGCGCGTACCGCTAACCCGCGCGGTTTGCCGCCCATAAAATCGAATCCTTGATACATGGATTTTACGAGCAAATTCTTTTCATCTCTTGGCAGATTTACTGAACCTTCTCCTGTGATATCTAAATCCAAACCTGGTTCATCCATCACCTGCGCCACATACCGATCGTGCATACCAAGTGCCAACCCAAAAGAATCGAAGCCCGGACCTAAATTTGCACTACTGGCGCAGACCTGTACCTCTAATGGGGTAGCGCGAAACATTGGCTTTGCCATTGTCGCTCTTAACTCAACCCGAGTGCTTGCGCTGCCACTGCCGCATTGGGAGGAATCACAATTGGCTCACCTGCCCCTTCGAGGGCCCAATGAACATCTTTGAGTCCATGACCTGTCACAGTGATAACGATACGTTTTCCGTGGGGCAACTTGCCCATTGCTTCATACTTTATTAGCCCAGCTAATCCCGCCGCGCTAGATGGCTCGACAAAAACGCCTTCCTGGGTCGCAACCAAGCGGTATGCGCTGAGAATTTCATCGTCGGTGACCGAATCAATAAGTCCGCCCGACTCGTCGCGGGCGGCAACGGCTTGCTTCCACGATGCCGGATTTCCAATGCGAATCGCCGTGGCAATCGTCTCGGGATTGGCAACGATTTCGCCCCGCACAATTGGCGCCGAGCCAGCAGCCTGAAATCCCCACATTTGTGGCAACTTGGTTGATATTTCATCGGCGCGGTATTCGTTATACCCCTTCCAATACGCAGTGATATTTCCTGCATTTCCAACTGGGAGGGCATGAATATCTGGCGCATCTCCTAAAAAATCTATAACTTCAAAGCTAGCGGTCTTCTGTCCCTCAATACGAAATGGATTGACAGAATTAACCAACGCTACGGGATAGTTTTCGGAAAGTTCGCGCGCCAGATTTAGACAGTCGTCAAAATTTCCTTCTACTTGCAACAAAGTCGAGCCATGAATTAGGGCCTGCGCCATCTTGCCCATCGCGATTTTTCCCTGCGGGACCAAGACCGCCGGAATCATTCCTGCTTTAGCCGCGTAGGCCGCCGCGCTGGCGCTGGTGTTTCCGGTGGAGGCACAAATTACTGCTTTGGCACCATCTTCGGCTGCTTTAGAAATCGCCATAGTCATACCGCGATCTTTAAAAGATCCCGTGGGGTTGGCCCCTTCGAATTTCAACCAGACATCGTTATTCAATTTCTTAGAAAGATTAAGGGCATGAATTAGTGGTGTGCCACCTTCGCGCAAAGTAATGACTGGAGTTTTTGAAGTGACCGGCAGCCGGTCACGATATTCTTCGATTACTCCGCGCCATTGATGGGCTGGTAGATGGCTCATTAGATGTCTGCTCCTTCAACTCGAATAACGCTCTCCACGGTTCGCACCATATCCATTTGTGAAAGTCGGGCGACAGTGGCGGCCAGCGCAGATTCGGTCGCGCGGTGAGTCACAACGATCAATTCCGCGTCAGCCCCCAAACCAGTTTGGCGAACGGTTGCAATGGAAACGCCTTCGCTGGCGAATGCTTGAGCAATTGCGGCCAAAACTCCAGATTTATCGGCCACAAAAAGCCTGATCAAATACTGAGTTTTAACTTCACTAATATTTACGATGTCGCGGTCTGCATAATCACTCTCGCCATAGCCAACTGCCCCACTGGCAATATGACGAGCCACTTCCACTACGTCTCCCAGAATTGCACTGGCAGTTGGAGCGCCACCAGCGCCGCGTCCATAAAACATTAACTCTCCAGCCGACTCGGCCTCCACGAATACGGCGTTGTAAGCATTTCGGACCGCGGCCAGTGGATGGGTTCGAGAAATTAAAGCCGGATGCACTCTCACCGAGATGTGATCTTCGGGAGTGAGTTCGGCAATGGCTAACAACTTGATGACGCGATTCATTGATTTTGCCACTTCGACATCTTTGGCGGTGATGGCAGTTATACCTTCGCGGTAAACATCGGCATCAGTCACGCGAGTATGAAAAGCTAACCCAGCCAGAATTGCCGCTTTTGCTACAGCGTCATAACCCTCGACATCGGCGGCAGGATCGGCTTCGGCAAATCCCAAGGCTTGGGCCTCTGCCAAAACCTCTGCAAAGGCGCGGCCTTCTTCATCCATCTTGGTCAAGATGAAATTTGTCGTGCCATTTACTATTCCCATAACGCGCGTCACATGGTCACCGACCAGTGATTCGCGAAGTGGGCGAAGGATCGGAATTGCCCCGCCAACTGCGGCTTCGTAGTAGAGATCTACATCGGCTTTATCGGCAGCGGTATAGAGATCGGCACCATCGCGGGCCAATAGGGCTTTATTGGCTGTCACGATAGATTTGCCGTTCTGCATCGCGGTAAGAATTAATTCGCGGGCTAAGTCGATTCCACCCATAACCTCAATAATGAGATCGATCTCTGGATCCAAAACCACCGACACGGCGTCGGTGGTCAAGAGCTCAGGATTTACCCCAGGGCGCGAAATACCCAGATCCCGGACTGCGATCTTGGTAAGAATTAGTTGAGCATCGGCCCGAGCCGACAACTCTGCTTGATCGCGTGCTAGCAGTCGCGCGACTTCCGATCCCACGACCCCACAACCCAGCATGCCAATTCTAATTACGGGCAGATCGGGGCTCATGTGCTTACTCTTTCACATATCCAGGCGAAGCAGATCTGCCGGCGTTTCCCGTCGTAAAATAACACGAGCCTTGCCATCTATTACCGCCACTACTGGAGGTCGCGGTACATGGTTGTAATTGCTGGCCATGCTGCGACCGTATGCGCCAGTGGCTGGAACAGCAAAAAGATCACCAGGCACAACATCAACTGGCAAATAAATATCGCGAATCACAATATCGCCAGTCTCGCAATGCTTTCCAACTACTCGCGATAGAGCCAGTTCATCAGAGCAATTTCTATTGGCAATTATCCCCGTGTACTGAGCACCATATAAAGAGGTGCGAATATTGTCGCTCATACCGCCATCGACAGAGATGTAATTGCGCTCGGCGCCATTTTCCAAAATTACTTTCTTAATAGTGCCAATTTCATAGAGAGTGAACATGGCAGGGCCAACGATGGCCCGCCCTGGTTCGATTGAAACTTTCGGTATGCCAAGGCGGTATTTCTGACAAGCACTTTCTACCGCGGTCCAAAGCGCCGGCAAAACAATTTCTGGCAAGAGCGGAACATCGCCAGGCAAGTATGCAATTCCAAAGCCTCCGCCTAAATCGAGCTCGGCAAGTTCATACCCAAATTCGTCACGGAATTTAGCCGCCAATTCGATTACACGATCTGCAGCCACCCCGAAAGCATCTGTCGCCAAAATCTGCGAACCAATGTGGCTATGAAATCCAATCAGCTCAATTTCCTTGTGGGTACAAACTTTCAAAATCGCTTCCCAGGCTGCACCACTGGCGATCGAAAAACCAAATTTTACATCTTCATGAGCGGTAGCAATCGATTCGTGAGTGTGAGCTTCGATGCCTGGAGTCAAACGCAACAAAATTTTCTGGCTCTTACCCAACGACTTTGCAATCGAGGCCACGCGAGCTATTTCGATAAGTGAATCAACGACAATAACCCCAACGCCAATCTCAATGGCTTGCGATATTTCAGCCATCGACTTGTTATTGCCATGCACTTGCATTCTCTCGGGTGGAAATCCGGCTGCCAAGGCAACTGCCAACTCGCCTCCAGTGCAAACATCTAGACCAATTCTAGATTGTGCGACCCAGCGTGCGACTTCGGTACAGATAAAGGCCTTTGCGGCGTAGTAAACGTTTCCAGAGTGGTCTCCGAAAGCGCCAACCAGTGCACTCTTCCAGGCCCGCGCGCGATCTCGAAAATCTTGCTCGTCTAAGAAAAATGTGGGAGTCCCAAAGTTGGTGGCTAATGAACGCGCCGCGATGCCACCTAGGCAGAGTTCACCTGCCCGATGGGAAATTTGTGATGACCAGACTTTATCAATGGCCACTACATCTTCTCCGGTGCACTCACGCCCAGTAGCTCCAAGCCATTAGCGATAACTTGCTTAGTTGCCATACACAGGTTTGCCCGAGTTGAGTGAATAGCTGAAATCGGTTCATCGCCCATTGGCAGCACCCGACAATCCGAATAGAAGCGGTGATAAACCCCCGCCAACTCCTCCAAATAGCGTGCAATGCGATGTGGCTCGCGCAGATCAGCCGCGCCATGGACCACTCGTGGAAACTCCGCTAAGGCGCCTAGCAATTCATTTTCACGGTCATGGTTCAATAAAGAAGGATCGAAATCGGAAACCGCGTGGGGCACTGATAATTCATCGGCATTGCGAATCACCCCTGATATACGTGCGTGGGCGTACTGCACGTAATAAACAGGATTCACGTTGGTATGTTTCTTCAAAATATCAACATCCATCACCATCGGCGTATCCACTGGATAACGAATTAAGGTGTAGCGCGCAGCATCTACACCAACTTTTTCAATGAGTTCATCCAAGGTGATAATTGTGCCGGCCCGCTTTGAGAGTTTTACCTCTTCACCACCTTCCATGATCTTTACTAATTGGCCAATCAGAACATGAATGTTGTATTCAGGATTGTCGCCAGCACAAGCGGCAATCGTCTTCAACCTTTGTACATACCCATGATGGTCAGAGCCCAACATATAGATGCAAATGTCAAAGCCGCGTTCGCGCTTATTAATATAATAAGCAGTATCAGAGGAAAAATATGTAGGTACTCCTCCGCTCTTTACGAGCACACGGTCTTTATCATCACCAAAATCTGTAGTTCGAAGCCAGACGGCACCATCCGCCTCAAAGACATGGCCTTGCGAGCGCAATTTCTCCAACCCATGGGTTACGGCGCCACTGTCGTGCAAACTCATCTCCGAAAACCAATTATCGAATTTCGTACCAAATTCCTCTAACACTCTTTTTTGATCCGCCAATTGCGCTGCATATCCTCGCTTCAAGAACTCTCGGTTCTGCTCTTCTAAATTCAAGTCAAGAATTGCGCGATCTTGGGCCACTATTTGGTTGGCTAAATCCGTTATATAGCCACCGTGATATCCGCCCTCTGGCGTCTCTTCTTTATTGGCCGCCGCCCGCAGTGATTTACCAAAGAGTTCCATCTGGTTACCGCGATCATTGATATAAAACTCGCGGGTTACCGATGCTCCCGCTGCGCTGAGGACACGTCCTAAGGCATCACCCACCGCAGCCCAACGGGTGTGCCCTAAATGAATAGGACCAGTCGGGTTGGCGCTTATGAATTCCAAATTAATATTTATGCCATCCAGAAGTTTTGAGCTGCCATATCCAGCACCGGCTTCCAGGATTTGCCGCACCACCTCTGCCTGACTCGCCCGTTCTAAAGTAATGTTGATGAAACCTGGCCCGGCGATATCTACGGCGGCAACATCGGCCAACTTCTCTAATTTGCCCTTAAGTAATTCCGCAATCTCACGCGGCGGCCTCCCTGAGCTCTTCGCCACTTGCAGCGCAATGGAAGAGGCATAGTCGCCGTGGTCGCGATTCTTTGGTCGCTCCAGCGGTATTGCCACCGGCAAGGAGATGGAGATTTCTCCTCCTGCCACCAGCTCAACCAGCGCCGCAGCAATCTGCGCTGAAAGTTGATCGCTGTGGGAGGACATTGACCAAGGCTACCGTTGCCTCAACCTGCCAAGCCTGTAAATTTCCTGCAGCCTGGCCAAATGCCGGTACGTAAATTACAGGACCTGTTATCAAAGCGTTATCTGGCCTGTCCAATATGTCCCTTTTCAGAAGGTGACTAATTATGGCGGTGGGACTAGATTTCCTAGGTACTCAGAGATCTCTAAAGTTCAAAAATCGTTTTTGAATCTAACTGAGTAACACCCCCTTCTCGAAAGGTACATATATATGACCAAACGTCGTAGCGCCATTACCGCTGTCCTTGCGTCAGCGGCAATTGCACTTACCGGCTTTGCCACCACAACTTCTGCAAGTGCAGCAGCAGGATTCGTCGGTGTAATTCTTCCAGATGCAGCATCTTCACCACGTTGGGAAGGCGCAGATCGGCCATTCCTAGTCGCCGCATTCAAGGCCGCTGGTGTGACTGCTGATATCCAAAATGCAAATGGAGATAAGGCAAAATTCGCAACCATCGCAGATCAGATGCTGACCAAGGGCGCCAAGGTTCTGATTCTTGTAAACCTTGATTCTCCAACTTCCGTTGCTGTGCAAGCCAAGGCCAAAAAGATGGGCGTTCCAACCATCGACTATGACCGCCTAACTCTTAAGGGTTCTGAGTCCTATTACGTTTCATTCGATAACGTTGCAGTAGGTCGACTTCAAGGTCAGGGCATCGTTGATTGCCTTAAGGCCAAGGGGGTTGCTAAGCCACGTATCGTTTATCTAAACGGCTCACCAACCGATAACAACGCCACACTATTCAAGCAGGGCTACGACTCAGTTCTTCGCCCATTGATCAAGGCTGGCACTTACACACTCGTTGATGACAAGGCTGTACCAAACTGGGATAACGCCCAAGGTGGAGTTATCTTCGAACAGCAACTCACCAAAGCTGGCGGAAAGCTGGATGCAGTTGTTTCAGCTAACGAAGGCCTAGGACTTGCAGCAGTTGCAGTCTTGAAGAAGAACAAGTTGAATGGCAAGGTCTGCGTTTCCGGACAAGATGCATCTCCAGCAGGACTTGCAGCGATCTTGACCGGCGATCTTTCTAACACCGTATACAAGGCTGTAAAGCAAGAAGCCAATGGAGCCGCCGCACTTGCAGTTGCTCTTCTACATGGCATGAAGGCCACAGCAGCAACCGGAAAGACCAACAACGGACTCGTTGATGTTCCTTCAGTGCTTCTAGTGCCAGTTGGAATTACCAAGGCGAATGTAAAGGTTGTCATCGCAGATGGCTTCGCTACACGCGCTGATATTTGCAAGATTGCCACAGAGGCAGTCTGCAAGGCTAACGGCATCTAAACGACGGTATCTAAGTAGTTAGAGACCAGATCTAAATAGTTTCGGCCCGAGGTTTGCGCCTCGGGCCGAAACTATTTCTTTACTCTTTTTATTGTAATTATTTGTCGTAATTATTCGTTCTAATTATCAAGTTAATGAGTTAGCGTTTACCTGCCCGATATTGATCTGAGCCTTTATGAGGAGTAATCAATGAGCGATCCGATTTTGTCGATGCGGGGGATTAACAAATCCTTCGGTCCCGTTCATGTGTTGCGAGGAGTTGATTTCGAGGCCTACCCTGGCGAAGTTACTGCCCTGGTTGGCGATAACGGCGCGGGCAAAAGCACCCTGATTAAATGCATCGCGGGTATTTATACGCCAGAAAGTGGCGACATTTTCTTTAACAATGAAAAGGTAGAGATCCACGGTCCTCGCGATTCAACGGCACTGGGCATTGAAATCGTCTACCAAGATCTGGCCCTCTGCGACAACCTCGACATCGTCCACAATATGTTTTTGGGGCGCGAGGAGAAGAAGGGCTTCATCCTTGACGAGGCAAATATGGAAGCCCTGGCCCGACAGACTCTAGATAGCTTAAGCGTGCGCACCGTGAAATCCATACGTCAGACCGTGGCTTCGCTTTCGGGCGGACAACGTCAGACCGTGGCAATTGCACGGGCAGTACTTTGGAATAGCAAAGTCGTTATTTTGGATGAGCCAACAGCGGCGCTAGGCGTTGCTCAGACCGAACAAGTTCTCCACCTCGTGCGCCGCCTGGCGGATAAAGGCCTGGCGGTTATTTTAATTAGCCACAACTTAAATGATGTTTTTGAAGTTGCCGACAATATCTCGGCACTTTATTTAGGGCAGATGGCAGGGCAGGTAAAGAAGAAGGAAGTCACGACGAGTCAAGTAATCGAATTAATTACCACTGGAAAATCAACACCTTTCTCGGGAGTTCGTTCATGAGCGCTACAGCGGAGGTAACTACATCCCAAGAGCCGTCAC
>JANXME010000194.1 GCA_025354785.1 Actinomycetes bacterium
GCATCAAAGAGATCGTCGAAGAAGTAGCAGGCATCCCTGCAGCGTCGATTGAAATGGACAAGAACTTCACTGAAGATCTCGATGTTGACTCATTGAGCATGGTTGAAGTTGTTGTGGCCGCAGAAGAGCGCTTCGGCGTGAAGATTCCAGATGATCAGGTTTCAGAACTCGCCACCGTGGGAGATGCTGTTAATTTTATTGTCAAAGTTTCTGCGTAATTTCTGGAAGTAGGCTTATTAAGTTATGTCCCGACGTCGCGTCGTAGTAACCGGTCTAGGAGCAACCACTCCTCTAGGTGGTGATGTAGCCACATCCTGGTCCGCACTCATCGCTGGAAAGAGTGGCGTTCGATCTCTGCCATACCAGTGGGCGAATGAAATTCCGGTCACTATTGCGGCGATGGCAGCGGTGGATCCCAGCGAAGTCATGGAGCGCGTGGAAATGCGCCGCCTGGATCGCTCCGAGCAATTTGCACTGATTGCCTCGCGTGAAGCTTGGAAAGATGCGGGATCGCCAGAAGTTGATCGTGAGCGCCTCGGTGTAGTGATCGCCTCTGGAATCGGTGGCGTGATAACAATGTTGGATCAATACGACATACTCAAAAACAAAGGCGCGCGTTTTGTTAGTCCCCACACGGTTCCCATGCTTATGCCAAATGGACCTGCCGCAAATGTCGGTTTGGAGTTAGGAGCGCGAGCGGGAGTACATACACCAGTTAGCGCATGCGCCTCGGGCGCAGAAGCAATCGGATATGCGATGGAGATGATTCGCTCCAACCGTGCAGATGTAATTATGAGCGGCGGAGTTGAAGCCGCGATCCATGTGTTGCCGATGGCAGGTTTTGCGGCAATGAAAGCACTCTCCACACGCAATGACGATCCGGCTCGCGCTTCTCGTCCATACGATCTTAATCGAGATGGTTTTGTATTAGGCGAGGGTGGGGCAATGTTAGTTCTAGAAGAACTGGAGCATGCTAAATCGCGGGGAGCCAGAATTTATGCAGAAATTGCGGGACAAGGTTTAACATCTGACGGGTATCACATTGCCGCACCCGACCCAGAGGGCACAGGTGTGCGACGCGCTATCGCCCTTGCACTTCAAGATGCAGACCTGACAACACGTGACATCGTGCACTTAAATGCTCACGCCACATCCACTCCTGTTGGAGATGTGGCAGAGGCAAATGCCCTGAAGTTGGCGCTGGGATCCGATGCCGATCAAGTGGCGGTCTCGGCCACCAAATCTATGACTGGCCATATGCTAGGTGGCGCCGGCGCGATTGAATCGGTCTTCATAGTAAAAGCTTTGCAGGAGCGTTTAGCACCGCCCACCATTAATATTGAAAACTTAGACCCCGCTGTAACCATCAATGTCGTGCGCGATACTCCACGTGCACTTCCCCCAGGTGACATTGCAGCGTTAAATGACTCTTTCGGTTTTGGCGGACATAACGTTGTACTAGCTTTCCGCTCGTACTAATTTCCATGAATAGCGAAATCAGTTCCCGCGACCCAGAAATTCGAATCCAACGTTTACTTGACCCGGACTCCATTCACTTAATAACTGCGCGAGATAAGTCTGGAATGCTGGCCGCTACCGGAAATATCACCGGTAAGCCCGTGGTTGTTTTTGCCTCAGACGCCACTATTCAAGGTGGCGCGTTAGGGCCAGAAGGCGCAGATGTAATCGTGGTGGCCTATAAGAAGGCAATGGCATTGCAGATTCCAGTCATAGGAATTTGGCACTCTGGTGGT
>JANXME010000211.1 GCA_025354785.1 Actinomycetes bacterium
CAGCTGCACTCGGTTTTGGACACGCTTTCCGAGCGTGAGGCAGGTGTAGTGGCGATGAGGTTTGGATTAACCGATGGTCAACCAAAGACTCTTGATGAAATTGGCAAGGTCTATGGGGTAACGCGCGAGCGCATTCGGCAAATTGAATCAAAGACGATGTCGAAGTTGCGCCACCCTTCGCGCTCGCAGGTATTACGCGATTATCTTGATTAAAAATATCCTCAAAATATTATGAATATGGAGTAAATGAGTGTCCGAAAATGTGAAGTTTCAGGTCCGGGAAAACGGTTCAATTCGAGTAACTGGTAGCGTCGATTTTGTAGATGCAGACGGTAGAGTCATCAAAAACGCCACAAATTTCTCACTTTGCCGGTGCGGGCACTCGGCAGAGAAACCTTTTTGCGACGGGTCACATAGATCAAATAATTTCCAAGCGCCAGCATTAACGACAGAGGAATAACATGCTAATTAATTGGGGCTTGAGCTAACTTCTCGGTTTCGTCTTGGATATGGGCTACCAAGGGCTTGAGACCAACCGCATACTCTTTGGCGTGATGGCCACAGAAGAGAAGCTCTCCACCCGAGAGAAGAACAGCGCGTACAAAGGCCTGTGCACCACAACGATCGCAACGGTCAACGGCGTTAAGGGGAGTGGCTTCCAGAATCAACTGATCAGTCATCGTCATCTCCTATCGTGCGTCCCGCCCAGAGGTTGGGAGGGAATGCGGTTGGCGGTTCTAGGTAGGGAACATCCAACCACCTATTACTTATTCCCGTTACGTAATATTAATTTATATTCGCTTTTTTAGTCGAAATATCGCCTTAATCTCATCTGGATATGTGTTTCTGAATACTTTCTCAGCATTTATTCATACTTACCACTGGCTTTTGGGCGAGTTTGGCGCGATTATGTCGAGCTGTTCGCTAGCCTTTGCGCCCGTGAGCAGCAATTTAATTTCAGATAGCGCTCCCAAAGCTGCCGTTGAGGAAGCCAGTTACACGGCCAAGGATTTGGCTGTACTTGAAGGGCTGGATGCGGTTCGAAAGCGCCCTGGAATGTATATCGGCTCCACGGATTCACGCGGACTTATGCATTGTCTCTGGGAGATCATCGACAACGCCGTAGATGAATCGTTAGCCGGGTATTGTAAAAAAATTGATATCAATCTGGAAGCAGATGGTTCGGTGGAGGTTCACGACGATGGTCGCGGAATTCCCGTTGACAAGGAACCAAAAACTGGCCTCACTGGAGTTGAGGTTGTATTAACTAAGTTGCATGCAGGAGGAAAATTTGGCGGCGGATCGTATGCGGCCTCTGGTGGGCTACATGGAGTGGGCGCATCGGTTGTAAATGCTTTGGCATCCCGCCTAGATGCTGAAGTCGATAGAGATGGAAAGATCTATTGGATGTCGTTTCAAAGAGGGGCGGCGGGGATATTTGATGGAGAAGGTCCGAAGGCTCCCTTCAAGGCCTCATCCGGTTTGCGAGTAATAGGTAAAATTCCGCGCAAAGTAACTGGTACTCGTATTAAATGGTGGAGCGATAAGCAGATCTTTCTTAAAGAGGCAGAGCTAGAGCTTGAAGAGATTTATGCCAGAGCCCGCCAGACCTCATATTTGGTCCCAGGGCTAACTTTGATTGTTAATGACAATCGGGG
>JANXME010000228.1 GCA_025354785.1 Actinomycetes bacterium
CAGCCGCTCATTCTCGGCGGCGAGGGCGTCGTAGCTTGCAGCAGGGACGACCTCGACCCGTGTCCAATCGACGCCAGAGCATCCCGGAATCGGCATCATGTTAGCCGGCCACTGAGCTACGAATCTATTTGATTTCACGTCCACTCCTTCCCATCGCTGCCGGCGCGCATTTCGGCGTCGATGGCGGCGTCTATATGTTGGTTCAGGCAACCGTTCACACCTGCGCTCAGCACATAGTCAATCTGCTTTGTGTCTACGAATTCCAGCCTATCTCGCAGCCACCTGTATCTGTGCGCGTCATCCCGCAGGTCGGATTCGTCGCTGATGCGGGCGATCAGATCCTTGTAGTCACTCATGAAAATTCTCCCGGCATACAGTCCCATGTTCCGTCGCCGTGCTTAGTGCAGTACTTGCCTATCCTGTGTCGAACCAGACCTAGTCGGCCTTTCTCGCTATAGTTGGAGAGGTGGAACTTGCCCCACGAGGCATATCCGAAAGGCGGCGTGCTCCACTTTTTTTCTTCGTCACACCTGCCGTTGCGCGCCATGATGATAAGACGCATATCAGGAATGCTGATACGCTTTCCGTACTCGTCCTCGATATAGCCGCCGGATGCCCATATCCGCTCCCAGTCGGGAAGATCGTTAATATCCTCGTCGGGAATAACGTGCAGAGAAAAGCACCATCCCATTGACGATTTACCAATGTGTTTAGGTTCATATGCCCGCTTGCAACATTCGCACGGCGGCTTTTCGTGCCAGTAGTAGTTTGTACCCATTACACGTTCTCCTTACCATCGCTGGTCACGGCATGACGCAGATCGGCGCGGGCGCGAGCTACCGCACCTTTCGACACATGATATACGTCGTATTTGCGCATGCTGTCATCCTGTAAATCCATCTCGCGATGCATCTCGCGCAGTAGGCTCTCCAACGCCTCTAGCAGCTCGTCACGCTCTATTGTCAGTAATCGAATGCACGAGTCTTTATGTAAGATGATCCCGGAGTCCGTGTAGTTAGTCATGTTGTAATTTTCAGCCTTCATTAATGCGGATAATGCGGAGTCTCGCTCGTATACTAGTGCCTCGATGGCGGCATGATCGTATGGCTGCAGCAAGTCAACGTTGTCCTTCCAGTACCAAAACTCGCGAGTGTTAGAGTACTGCTTGCGGCAGTCGACGCTTGACCGTCTCAAGCCATGCCGTGCGTCCATCGTTGAGTTGCACCGGATACCATGCAAACCACGGATGCGCAATGGTCATATCCAATTTATCACAGGTCTTCGTTCCAAAGATCATGTCTTCTCTCTCGGGACCTGTTCCCACACATGTAGTTTCATCATTTCCAGTGCGCCGATCACTTCTGCGATTGATAGGTTATCGAATTGTCGATCCGCAATGACTTCTGCCAGTGCCTTCTGGAGCGCATGCTCGCCTCGCTGGACGCGCTCCTTGGAGTTTGTCTGAAAGACTGCTCCCTCATCGATGGGAAACGTGTACTTTTTGATAGGTTCAAAAATGCTCATAGATTTCATCTCTCGGAAATATTATTCTTATCGAATGAAGATTCTTCGAATAAATCTTGGGATTCGTAGTAGGGCAGCAGTCTGCTCATCAAGACGTTTCTTAGTATACGTGTACAATTGATCCAACTGATTAAGTTTGAGAATAAGATCATTGTCATGATCTGAATGCTTTGATGCAGTCTTTGATGCAGTCTTTGATGCAGTCTTTTTCTTAGTGGTTGCCATTGTCATTCACCTGTAGATAATTTGATTGAGGAATACACGTCATTTTAGACTCTTTGCCAGCCTGACTCTGAATGTCTTTGACTAAGAGTAGTCCTGCATCTCTACAGGCTTGCTCACTAGTGAATCCACGGATTGTTGCCATCGTTTCTAGATGGTGATGTGGACCCATGATTGTAACAATCAGAATCCAGAGTCCTGAGATGCCATTCATTAGTCGGAACGCTTCTCTAGTTCAACGTAGGAAACATCCTGAGGATGAACGTAGATGACATGACCGTCTTCAGTTTCAAGGTGAAGAAAAACAATATCACGCATGTTCTGGAGTAACTGAACCATGCTAGCATACTCATCCTCAGTCAGAGGAGTATATGCTCCACGCAATGGTACAGTGGGATTGCTACGCAGATAGACCGAATAGCGCCAGTAATTAATTATTTCCATATCAGACTCTTTGTACATAATGATCTCTCCAAACAACTCTATTATACTATATCAAACTGTAATAGTAAACAGTTACTCATGAATTGATCTCTTTAAGATCAGCAGCAGTACCACCAACGGCACTGCAGATGGTTTCGATGATATTCGGCTTGAACATGGATCGATCAGCAATCACAGCCACATCATATGTTCCGAATGTATCGTACATTTTTGCTTTGCGCATTGAAGAGCAATTCACAAAGTCTTGAAGTTTGCGCTTGGCGCGTTCAAAGTATGGCATGTTGTTTTGTTGAGTCCAGTGATTCAATCTGCCTGACGTCGAAGGAATGCAGGGAGATTCTCTTCATTCAAAGAGTCCGCCACCGTGATACCATCATACTTTCTGAGGGAGAGGAATTCCGCTCGCAGAGAGGCGAGGCGTTCCTCTAGAATCCTAATCCGAGCTTGACTGTCAATCAATTGACACTCCAGACAATCGGTCTTGACGATATCATGTATACACACGAACATTAGTCGGACTTCCCGTTAGAGGACTCTTCAGCCATGATCATGCTCCCGGCACCAAATGCTGCCAGAAGGATAGATGCCATGAGCACCAACGACAGAGTGATTCCGAGTGGGGCATTGCGCCAGTCACCGGGAAGCAGTCGACATCCAAGGTATGCACCACCCCAGATGACTCCGAAGATTCCTGTGATACCGAGGATCAAGCTTTTCATTCCAATTCTCATTAGCGATACTTCCTCGGACTATCGAGGATGTCGCCGAGCAGCGAGAAAGCCAGTCCGATGAGCAGACCAATTGCAGCCGCGCGAAACGATCCCCAAATCACATATGATCCGAGACTGAGGATGATCCAGAAAATGAGTGCCACCGGATTCAATCCGAAGAAGCCATTGAGATTAGACATTGCGAACCTTCTTGGTCAGTTCGCGCACTGCCTTCTTGACAGTGGCGCGCCGACTCTGTGCACTCTTCAGCTGCTGCTTGATCATCGCGATGTCATGGGTCAACAGTAGACCATCTCGCTTCTTAGTCTCGCGCTCGAGAATGAGATCATACTTCTTCCGAAGATTAATCACGATGCCGACCTGCTTACTATAACGCTGTAGAGTGTTCATATTAGGCAGCCTGTGAGATGAACTTCACCTTAGACGGTGCCTTCTGCATCTTCTTCACTGCCTTGGGCGAACGTGCCTTGGCTTCCGCCGCGAGCACAGCAGCCACTGCCTTGTCGGCACGGGCACGCGCCTTGGCGATACGCTCGACGGCATCGTTCGCTGCCTTGTCGGCACGGGCATTACGAGCAGCAAGTGCCTCGTCGGCAACGCTCGCCGCGAGAGTCTTGACCGCATCGCGCCAGAGAACAACCTCATTGGTCGCCGTCTTGGCAGTCACGCGAGCAGTCGCCAGTGCCGCACGGGCATTCGCGAGCGCGGTCTTCGTATCAACATTCGTAGTCAGAGTCGTCATCATATAATCCTAATAAATCAAAAGAAACATTCAGTGAGGTGTTATACAGTTCTCATCTGTTTGAGGTGTTATACAGTTCTCATCTGCGCGGGGTTGGTTACTCGACGTATGTGTCGTTCTTCCTATCCATGTAAACTATTATACTCGTTTCTATAGAATAGTAAAGCGGAACGATTACAACAAATTCAATGACTTATGATAAGTGACTGTAATTGTTAGATTTATCGGAGTAGATTTACACCGATCAAGAGAAGAATCCGAACGACAGAAGAACTAGGAAAATACCTAGAGCCACCATGGCTAGGAATCCTAGCAAAACAAGAAACGCAGACATATTAGGACTCATTTCATTCTCCGTGGTACTGCCAAAGGACACCGTTGCAGCGAGCGTGAACTGCGCCAATCGTCATCTTGTTGTAGTTCATCGGTAGATCAGAGAAGGTAATCATCTGATCATCTTGCGATAGTTGAATACCCAATAGAAGAAGTAGATCCAACACAGTAGATCAATGAAAAGCGCAATGCATATTGCGATGAGTCTTGGCTCGGGATAGGGGAGCAGTCCGAATAACAGCAGACCCCAATGCCAGAAGAAAAAGAACAGAAAGAAACGACCGAAGTCGCGCTCGTTCAATACAGGTATCGTCATGTCTTATTAGGACTCATTTCTATTATCTCACTTTGACGACGCGACTAGATGACCATCAGCCACATCACCATTAGTGACGTGATAGAGGATAGTCTTAGTTTCGTGCTTGTCCGTACCGGGAGAATATTCACGAATTTCACCGGTACTTTGTACGTAGATGTACGAGTCCGCATGTAGATCGTCTGCGGTAGCGACATCAAGAGCACTGAAGAGACTCGTTAGATCACGGTAATTCCCAAGAGGACGGGGATGATTGTGATAGAGAGCGACGATGCGCGCACCCTGAGGATAGGCAATCTGAACGTGAGTCTTATTGCCACGACTAGTGGTTGCAGGAAGGGTGTAGTAGAAGCTTCCTCGAAACTCAAAAACGACACCAGAATGCTCAACGCGCTGATCGAGCGTCTGAACCTGATGTAGTGCGGTTAGAGCAGCTTCCTGAACGGAATCGAATGGGGACTGATTCGGATCGAATCGAGAGATGTTGTC
>JANXME010000259.1 GCA_025354785.1 Actinomycetes bacterium
CACCGAAATTGTGGTGGAGGGTAAGAGATCCTTAGATGCAGGTGCATCGACTGGAGGTTTTACCGATGTTCTATTGCGCCGCGGCGCTTCTCAAGTTGTAGCGGTTGATGTCGGCTACGGTCAGTTAGCGTGGGAGTTGCGACAAGACCCTCGAGTAACGATTTTGGATCGCACCAATATTCGCCACTTAACAGGAGAGATGGTGGGAGAGCCGATTGATTTGGTGGTGGCTGATCTCTCTTTCATATCTTTGACTTTAGTCCTGCCGGCACTTGCTGCGGTCTCTCGTTCGGACGCAGATTTCGTCTTGATGGTAAAACCTCAATTCGAGGTGGGCAGAGAGAAGTTGGGAGCAGGTGGAGTGGTTCGCGATCCAGCACTTCGCCGCGCCGCGGTTCTAGATGTTGCGGATTCTGGTTATGACGTTGGGCTAGGAACGCTCGGGATCGCAGCCAGTCCGCTGCCGGGTCCTGCCGGAAATGTTGAATATTTTCTTTGGCTGCGACGCGGCGCCGGGGAAATCGATCTTCAAGCGTTAGACCACGCAATTGCGATCGGCCCGCAATGATATTTCTCTTTGTTACGGGGCTCGGCAGGTGTAGTAGATGAGTAGCAAGCGTTCGATTCTTTTTGTGATTAACCTTAATCGGGGCGACGCCAGGGCAGCGGCGGAGGAGTTGGCTAAATGCTTTGGCGACGGCGATTTCCGTTGTTTCGCCAATTTCGAAGCAGAACTAGCAGGAATATCCGATGCCAGTGCAGAAGAGATTGCCAATGCAGAAATTGCCATTGTGCTCGGAGGCGATGGGACAATGTTGCGCGCTGCCGAATATGTGAGAGGAACGAGAACTCCTATTTTGGGGGTTAACTTGGGGCGAGTTGGTTTCTTGGCAGAAGTGGAGAAACCTACGATTCCCGAAATTGCCGCTTCCGTGGTGGCTAAAAATTACATTGTAGACGAGCGGCTAGTTCTCAAGTATGTCGTGCTTCGAGACGACAAAGTGGTTTGCGATGGATGGGCTTTGAATGAAGTCACGATTGAGCGCAGCGAAACTACGATGGTCGAGCTTTTTGTGCAAATTGATGATCGCCCTCTTTCTAGATGGGGCTGTGACGGTTTGATCTGCTCGACCCCAACTGGCTCTACTGCATACGCGTTCTCTGCCGGTGGACCAGTTGTCTGGCCAGAAGTTGAAGCCCTCGTAGTGCTTCCAATATCGGCGCACGCTCTTTTCTCAAAGCCCATGGTAGTTTCGGCTGATTCCACTGTGGTAGTCGATGTCGAGTCGAGTAAGGCTTTGTTATCAGCGGATTCCCGACGCAAATTTGCCCTTCTCAAAGGGGATCGAATAGTTATGACCAGGGACGTAGAAACAGTGCGCTTGGCGCACCTGCGCGAGATTTTGTTTACCGATCGATTGGTCGCGAAATTCAAGTTGCCTATTGAGGGATGGCGCGGTGAGTGAACGTTCCCAACTAACGGAAATAAATATTCGAGCGCTGGGCGTTATTGAAGAAGCTTCACTTGAATTAGGAAAGGGATTCACCGTTTTTACGGGAGAAACTGGCGCCGGTAAAACTATGGTGCTGACGGCGTTAGCGCTTGTATTAGGCGGGAGAGTGG
>JANXME010000323.1 GCA_025354785.1 Actinomycetes bacterium
TTCGCAATAAGACCATCGGGTTCGTCTTTCAATCCTTTAATTTAAAGTCCGATAGCACGGCGCTGGAAAATGTAGCCCTCCCCCTGGTCTTCGCCGGGATGGCGCCGAAAGCGCGAAAAGCGCGAGCCCAGGAGTGCCTGGAGCGCGTGGGCATGAGCGATCGCGCCGGGCATCTTCCAAGTCAGCTCTCAGGAGGTCAGCGTCAACGAGTCGCGATTGCTAGAGCGCTGGCAAATAAACCAAGTGTGATTCTGGCTGACGAACCCACCGGCAATCTAGATAGCGCGCGCGGCACCGAAGTAATTGAAATGTTGATTGATCTTAATAGAGATGGAATAACTCTTCTGGTAATTACCCACGATCGTGGCGTCGCCCATCATGCGCAGCGCATAATTGAAGTGCGCGACGGAGTAGTTCGCGAAGCGGCGGGCGCCTAATGCGTTTAGCCGATTACTTATCTCTTTCATTGCGCAGTCTGCGCAGATCCAAAGTGCGATCGCTGCTAACCATATTTGCAATCGTAATTGGCGCAACCGGTATTACGGTAATGCTCACCTTTGTCACGAGTGTAAAGAATTTAACGGTCGCCTCGTTTGTGAAGACAGGTCAGATTAAGCAGATTCAGGTTTCACAGCAGACCAACATGACCTACGACCCAAGTGGCACTCGAGGTAATTACAGCAACTCTCCAGAGACGGGAAATTCATCTACTCCTTCTATTGTCTTAACTCCTACCTTAGAAGCCAAAATTGCCAGCCTTCCTCATGTCAATGGCGTGGCAGGAATGTTCCGCGGTCACGAACAGGCTCTCTCCAATATATCTTACGCCGGAAAAAAATGGGTAGTGCAAACGGTGATTGGTTACGAAGCCAATGGCGTAATCAAACCTGCCTTGCTTGCCGGACGTGTCCTACCCGCTGCCGATTCTGAAAATCAAATATTGATTTCCACAAGTTATGCCGATGTAATGGGTTTCTCAAAAGACTATTCAAAGTTAGTTGGAACAAAAATCTCGCTGCACACTTCGAATGGTTATGCCGGCTTTGGGGCAAATCTTCCCACTCGCCTTCCCCCTCAAGTTCAATGCGGGCAGCAATCGAAGGGGTGTTTCGGAGGGCCAACCTCGGGGCTCCCGGCAACTGATATTCAAGCCACCATTGTTGGCGTTTTGGATAGTTCCAATAGCGGGGACGAACCAATAATCATGATGCAGATGTCTAATTTCTTAAAGATTTACAACCAGTACCAGCCCAAGAAAGTTATATATGATTTCCAAAATCAGTCTAGTAACGGGCCAAATGGAAATGGAACTGGTGGCTCTAGCAATAACGGCGGCAATAACGGCGGCAATAAAGGTGGCAGCAACGGTCCGCCGCCGGGCCCAGCAACTGTCCAGGGCGGATGGATAAAACTCAGTGACGCTGATTATCTTAAGCAAGCTGGGGGCTTCGATAGCTTCATGGTGGAAGCTGACGATATAAGTAATGTGGCCGCGGTCGCGGCATCTATCGATCGCCTCGGTGTTAGTTCAGCTACGGGCCTCGCTGCTCTAAATGAGCAGAAGAGCCAAGCAAATACGATCGGCTTAGTCCTGGGGGCGCTCGGATTCGTAGCACTCTTTATTGCTGCGCTCGGAGTTATGAATACGATGATCATGTCAGTTCTGCAGCGCACTCGCGAGATTGGCGTTATGCGTGCGCTGGGTGCACGCAGACGAACCATTCGTCGCATTTTCACTTTGGAAGCCACTGCTATTGGATTTCTCGGAGGTTTGATAGGCGTAACTTTCGGATCTATCTTCGTTCTGGTTGCAAAACCAGTAATCACTAATATGGTGAAGGCGGGAACCCTTACGGGGGCAACATTTACGGTGCCACCTTGGCTAATGCTGATGGTAATTACGGGAACATCCGCAATCGGATTCTTCTCCGGATACTTCCCGGCCCGTCGGGCTGCAAACCTAGACCCGGTTGAGGCGCTTCGTTACGAGTAGCATCTGGGCATAGAAGAATTTCCAAAATAATTGGAGAAAATTGATGACCGGTGTAAATCTTTCAAAGGTTGAAGCGCAAGAGCGATCCAAGTATCTAAACGTCGATAGTTACGACGTCACTTTGAAAGTGATCCCTGGCGAGGAGACCTTCTACTCCAAATCCACCGTTCACTTCTCTTGCAACTCCCCCGGCTATTCCACTTTTATTGACGCCCCAGCGCGCAAAATCATAAGCGCCAGCCTGAACGGGGTTGCCATAGATACCTCTATTTACGATGGTGAGACCATTTTCCTTACCGGGCTGGCAGCGCAGAACGAATTGATCATCGAGATGGAGGCAATTTTCTCCAAAAATGGTGAAGGTCTGCAATATTCAGTAGATCCTGCTGATGGCGAAGCATACCTCTACTCACAAGGGGGGCCGGCGCTGATTCGCCACATGTATTCCTGTTTCGATCAACCCGATCTGAAAGCAACATTCGCGCTGACAGCGATTGTGCCAATGCACTGGGAAGTTGTATCCAACACTTTGCCAATTTCAAAAATTGCATCTGGAGAAGGTTTCACTGAGTGGAAATTTCCACCTACGCCCCGACTGGCCACCTACATTACAGCTTTTATTGCCGGCCCTTACCACCACGTGCATGATGAGTATGACCGCGAGAAGAATATTCCCCTTGGAATCTATTGCCGTAAATCTCTGGCGCCCTTTCTGGATTCCGATGAAATTTTCAAGGTTACCAAGCAAGGTTTTGACTTCTTCCATAAGTTCTTT
>JANXME010000006.1 GCA_025354785.1 Actinomycetes bacterium
CAAATCCTTGCCGTTCTCTGGCAAACCAATGTGAATTCCACGCGATCCCTACGCTAAATAAATTGCCAGCGAAACCCACCAGGAATGCCAGTAAAAGTAGCCAGCGATAATTCAACTCCACATGTGCCAATAAATACGCTGGGATTGAAGTTACTAGCAGCATAACGATGGTGACTCGTTTGCCACCGATGCGATCAGTAAGCACACCAAGGAATAAGCGCCAAATAGATCCGTTGAGAATGGCCACTGAGGAAAGCCAAGCCAACTGTGAATCGGAGAGTCCGAATTCCTTTTGAATGGGAATTCCAAGAACTCCAAACATCAACCAGACCGCAAACATCAAAGTGAAGGCAAAGGTAGATAGTGAAAGTACCCGAGTTGATTCCGATCGCAGTGACACAGATCCTCCAAGGTGTGGTTGATTAGCCTTGAGAGAAGCCTGCCCAACGCGGGATGTTAGAAAGTAGGGTCTTTAGACCTATTTCTTTGGCGCTAAGTCAACTTCACAATTGACCCATGACTTCAGACAAACAACTGCGCACCGATCCCGAAGATGCCCTCGTAAAACTTGGGCGTTTCTTTTCCAAAGGAGACGTTTCACAAGATTTGCGAAGCATTACCAAGAGTGGCGGTCGAGCCGGAGACGTGTTCTATCGAGATCGTTGGAGCCACGACAAAGTTGTGCGTTCAACACATGGAGTAAATTGCACGGGTTCTTGTTCCTGGAAGGTCTATGTCAAGGACGGAATTATAACTTGGGAGACCCAACAGACGGACTATCCATCAGTGGGACCAGATTCTCCAGAATATGAACCGCGCGGATGCCCACGTGGCGCGGCATTTTCTTGGTACACGTATTCGCCCACCAGAATACGTTTTCCCTACATTCGCGGCGTTCTCCTGGAGATGTACCGGGAAGCAAAGTCGCGGTTGGGCGATCCCGTTTTGGCATGGGCTGATGTCGTAGATAATCCGGAGAAACGCCAGCGCTATCACCGGGCCCGCGGTAAAGGTGGCCTGGTGCGCGCAAACTGGGGTGAGATCTCCGAAATTATTGCCGCCGCGCACGTTCATACGATCAAGAAATATGGCCCCGATCGGGTCTTTGGTTTTTCTCCAATTCCGGCGATGTCAATGGCATCACATGCGGCTGGTGCCCGATTCATCTCCCTAATGGGCGGATCGATGCTCTCCTTTTACGATTGGTATGCCGACTTGCCAGTGGCATCTCCTCAAGTTTTTGGCGATCAGACCGATGTTCCAGAATCAGCCGATTGGTTTAATGCTTCCTATCTAATTATGTGGGGTTCAAATGTTCCAGTGACCCGCACTCCTGACGCCCATTTCATGACGGAGGCGCGCTATCGAGGGCAAAAAGTAGTAGCTATCAGTCCGGATTACGCGGACAACACTAAGTTTGCCGATGAGTGGGTGGCGCCACATCCAGGTACAGATGGTGCGCTGGGAATGGCGATGGGCCATGTAATCCTAAAAGAATTTTTCGTGGAGAAGCAGACTCCCCGTTTTAGGGATTACGTTAAGAAATTTACCGATCTTCCATATCTGGTTTCTCTTCGTTCTAAAGATGGCGCATGGATTCCGGATAAGTTTTTGGTAGCTGCAGATCTGGGTGATACTTCAGACGGATCTAAGTTCAAAACTGTTATGTTGGATAGCGCAGACCAAAAACCCTTTGTGCCAAACGGTTCGCTAGGTCATCGCTACAACGACTCCTCAATGGGTAAATGGAATTTGGATTTAGAGGGCAAGGACCCAGAGTTAACCCTTTACCAGAAAGCTAATTCCAGCACGGCTGAAGTACTGATGCCGCGCTTTGATATGGGTCAAGCAGAATCTGAAAGTGGCGGAGTGTTAAAGCGTGGTGTTCCAACAATCGAAATTGCTGGTAAGAAAGTAACCACTGTTTATGACTTGATGTTGGCGCAGTATGGCGTTGGTCGAGACGGGTTAGAAGGTGAGTGGCCAAGGGACTACTCCGACAACAGCCCTTACACGCCGGCTTGGCAAGAAGAAATTACTAGCGTGCCGGCAGTGCAAGCGATTCGCATTGCACGCGAATTTGCGCAGAACGCCATAGATTCCAATGGTCGTTCCATGATTTTGTTAGGGGCAGGTACCAACCATTGGTTCCATTCGGACACCATGTACCGCACCTTCTTAGCGCTGGTGACTTTAACTGGCTGCCAAGGCGTCAACGGTGGCGGTTGGGCCCACTATGTGGGACAAGAGAAGTGTCGCCCGGTAACAGGTTGGGCCCAATTGGCATTTGGCGCAGATTGGTCAAGGCCTGCCAGACAGATGATCGGTACAGCGTTTTGGTATGTCTCAACCGATCAATGGCGTTATGACGCGATGGGATCGGAGTTGCTAGCAACGCCACTTGGTGAGGGTCGCTTTAAAGGCATGGCCGCCATTGATGTTTTAGCGCAATCTGCCCGCATGGGATGGATGCCGTCTTATCCATCACTTAATCGCAACTCTTTAGATTTAGTAGATGAGGCTCGCGCCAAAGGAATCGAACCTGCAACTCATGTTGTCAACCAACTGAATAGTGGCGAGCTGAAATTCGCAATAGAAGACCCAGATGCGCCGGAGAATTGGCCGCGCATTCTCACTGTATGGCGCGCCAATATTCTGGGCTCCTCCAGCAAAGGAAATGAGTATTTTCTAAAACATTTGCTTGGCACCGATAACTCAGTCAGAGCCCAGGAGAATGAACCAACTTCCAGACCCAGCGAAGTGACCTGGAGGCAAGAGGCGCCAGAAGGTAAGTTAGATCTATTAGTTTCAATAGATTTTAGAATGACTAGCACCGGGCTCTTTGGAGATATTTTGCTTCCCGCCGCAACTTGGTATGAAAAACATGATCTCTCCAGCACCGATATGCATCCATTTGTACATGCATTTACCCCTGCAATTAATCCACCTTGGGAAACGAAAACCGATTACGACATCTTCCAGATGCTAGGTCGCCAAGTCTCCGAGCAAGCCAAGGGACATTTAGGTGAGCGCGAAGATTTGGTGGTGGTTCCTCTCTTGCATGACACTCCGGATGCCATGGCAAACCCTGGTGGAGTGGTCTTAGATTGGAAGAAGGGCGAAGTTGAGCCCATCCCTGGTATGACAATGCCAAAACTGGTTGTAGTAAAACGTGATTACACCTTGATCGGCGAAAAGATGGGAGCGCTTGGTCCGCTCGTTGACCAACTCGGCACAAATACCAAAGGCGTACCCGTATCTGTGCTGCCTGAAATCGAACTTCTCGGACGCACCAACGGAGTGATCTCACACGGCGTGGCAGCAGGTCGTCCGTCTCTGGCTCGAGATATAGATGCATGCGAAACCATATTGGCTCTTTCGGGAACGACCAACGGACGAGTCGCTGTGGCTGGATTCCGCGCGCTAGAAAAACGTACGGGACAGAAATTAACTGATTTGGCGCTAGATAACGAAGGCAAACGTATTACTTTCGCCGACACGCAAGCGCGCCCTGTACCGGTAATTACCAGCCCCGAGTGGTCGGGCTCAGAACACGGGGGCAGGCGCTACACCGCGTTTGCAATAAATGTAGAGCGGTTAAAACCCTGGCACACCCTTACTGGTAGACAGCATTTTTTCATCGATCACGATTGGATGAGCGAGTTAGGAGAATATCTACCCATCTTTAGGCCACCTCTAAATATGCACCGAATATTTGGAAATCAAGCCGATGGCATAGAGAAGGAAGTGACAGTTCGCTACCTCACTCCGCATTCTAAATGGTCGATTCACTCCGAGTATCAAGACAATCTATTCATGCTCTCTCTTTCACGAGGAGGCCAAGAAATCTGGATGAGCGTTGCCGATGCGGAAACGATCGGCGTGCAAGATAACGAGTGGATTGAGGCCTACAACCGCAACGGAGTTGTAGTGGCGCGCGCTTGCATCTCGCACCGAATGCCAACTGGAACGGTATTTATGTATCACGCGAAAGATCGGGTGGTTGATGTCCCACTCGCTGAATCTTCTGGAAAACGCGGTGGAATTCACAATTCGCTCACTCGCCTGATGCTGAAACCCACCCACCTAATCGGTGGCTATGCCCAACTTACTTTTGCATTTAATTACCTCGGACCTACCGGCAATCAGCGAGATGAAGTCACCGTGATTCGTCGACGCTCACAGAAAGTGGAGTACTAATGAAGGTCATGGCCCA
>JANXME010000064.1 GCA_025354785.1 Actinomycetes bacterium
GGCTCTCTTTGGTGAGAAATATGGAGAATTTGTCAGAGTTGTAAGTGTCGGTGATTGGGCGCGCGAACTCTGCGGAGGCACCCATGTACTTCGGTGTGGACAATTAGGTCTAGTCAAACTTCTGGGCGAATCCTCGATTGGTGCAGGTGTTCGCCGTGTCGAAGCCTTGGTTGGGTCTGATGCCTACAAATTCTTGGCGCGCGAACATCTTCTCCTTAACACTCTTACGGAGATAGTGAAGGGATCGCGCACTGACGAATTGCCCGAACGAATTTCAGATTTGCTGCAAAAGATGAAAGTAATCGAGAAGGAGTTGGCAAATCTACGTTCGATTCAAGCCCTTGCCCAAGTTTCAGATTTAGCCATGCGCGCAGTAGATGTGAACGGGATTTCTGTTATTGCACAACATCTTCCGGACGAAATAGATGGGGAAGATTTGCGCAAGATCGCCTTGGATCTGCGCAATCGGATAAGTAAATCTGCAATTGCTCTAATAAGCGTTAATCGAGGCAAACCGGTACTAGTTGCCGCTGTCAGCGATCTTGCACGAAACGCCGGAGTGAAAGCTGGCCTCTTGGTAAAAGCGGGATCTGCGGCTATGGGCGGAGGCGGAGGCGGGAAAGATGATTTTGCGCAAGGCGGAGGCAGCGAAGCGACGCAGGTGGAAGCGGCCTTGGCGGCAATCGTCGCGACCATCGCTGCTAGATAGAGAAGGTGGCCTGAGATGGAGCGTGGGCACCGTCTGGCTTTCGACTTCGGTGATGTGCGAATTGGCGTCGCGGTAAGCGATCCAGATTCTATTTTGGCCAGCCCGGTGGCTACTTTGGAAAGCAAAAATGTTGATCTTTGGAACCAAATATTTTCGCTCTTAGGACAATATCAGCCAGTTGCCCTTTACGTCGGCAGACCAATTCATTTGGGCGGTCAAGCAAGCCCTTCCACTTCCAAGGCCGAGATGTTCGCCAAGGAATTGGAGGAGAGATTTGAGATCCCAACCTTCCTAATCGATGAACGCCTTTCCACCGTATCTGCCCAACGCCTGATGCGCGAGGTTGGAAAATCCGCACGGGAGAGTCGAAAGAATATTGATCAGGCAGCTGCGGTGGAGATTCTTAACCAAGCTTTAGAAATCGAGAAAGCGCGACAGAGGGCACGGGGCGATGTATAGAAAGCGCTGGTTTTCATTGCTATCGGGCGTACTAATTTTTGCGCTCTTGGCCTTGGGCATTCATCAGTACCGCACCAGGACTATTTCCGAGCCAGATTATCCGGCGGCTATAAGTAAGGGGGGGGTTGTTGTTGAAGTCGCGGCAGGTGCAACTGGCTCGGAAATTGCATCGCTGCTCTTTAAGTTAGAAGTTGTAAAGTCGGCGCAGTCCTTCTTTCGAGTAGCGGTTGGCGATCCGCGATCTGCTCAGATCGCCCCTGGCTCACACCTAATTTCAACTCATATTCCCGCGCGCGAAGCGCTGGCCCAATTGTTGGACAAGAAACGCTTAACCAGTTTGTTGAATATCGCTGAAGGTGCTTGGACCACTGAAATATTTGCCCTATTGGTGAAAGCAGGATTTTCCGCAAGCGCTCTGCCCACCGCTCTGGAAAAAGTCGCTCTACCGCTAGATTTCGAGGGTAGCGAGGGCTTTCTCTTCCCAGCTCAGTACAGTTTTGCCAAGGGCACCAGCGCTCAGTCTGCTCTGCAAGAAATGGTGGATCATTTCTATACGGCAGCAAAGAGTTCCGGAATCAACTTGCCTTCTTCGCAATTTTCGCCCATGCAGTTGCTGACGATCGCCTCTCTTGTGCAAGCCGAAGGTGGAACCCAGGATTTCCCCAAGATTTCTCAAGTTATTCGTAATCGTTTAAAGATTGGGATGCCTCTTCAGTTTGATTCAACTGTGCACTACGTCACGCGAACGCGCGGCCAAGTATTTCTTAGTGCTAAAGCCACGCAAACCCCATCTATTTACAACACGTATTTGCATTACGGACTACCTCCCGGACCTATTGGCAATCCCGGCCTAGACGCGATGAAAGCAGCATTAAGTCCAGAGGCAGGGGTCTGGATCTACTTTATAACTGTG
>JANXME010000116.1 GCA_025354785.1 Actinomycetes bacterium
AGCGGGACTTTCCTTTGCTGGGATGCACCCGGTGGTCGCTGTCTACTCCACTTTTCTAAATCGCGCCTTTGACCAGTTACTGCTCGATGTCGCTTTGCACAAAGCAGGGGTCACATTTGTTTTGGATAGGGCGGGAATTACCGGTGATGATGGTCCTTCGCATAATGGTGTGTGGGATATGGCAATTGCTGGCATCGTTCCGACTCTGCGGGTCGCGGTCCCGCGAGATGGCGCTGAGCTCCGTGAGCTCTTTAGAGAAGCGGTCAGTATTGAAGGTGCACCCACTTTGGTGCGCTTTCCCAAGGGGAAAGTTGGCGCTGATATTGCCGCCATTAGCCGAGTTGGCGGGATAGATATTTTGCGCCAAGCCGGTCAATCGGAGTTATTAGTTGTTGCAGTGGGCTCCTTCGCCCAATTGGGGGTCGATGTCGCTGACCAACTGACAAAGGAGAATATTTTCATTACGGTAGTCGATCCACGATGGGTAAGCCCCATCCCGCACGAAATTCTCAAAATGGTTGCAAGTTTCGCCAACGTAGTAGTGCTCGAGGATGGGCTGCGCCATGCTGGAGTTGCGAGCACGATTTCAGAAGAGATGCGCGCTCTTGGAATTGCTACCCCGATACATTCATACGGGGTTCCAACTCAATTTTTAGAACATGCCAAACGCGCAGAGATCCTGACGGACATGGGACTGACTACGGAAAATATCGCCGAACAAATAAGGCAGATTATTAGTTCAGAAGAGATGCAACTCCCTTTTCGTGAAAAGGCTTTCCGCAAATAGTCTGGCTGACTCCTGTTCTGTCCAGGTAGGGCAATATTCCGCCCAGCACCAAGGGCCACCCGGCTCCTAGCAGCATGCATAAATCAATTTCGGCAGCGGAAGCAACCACACCTTCATCTAGCATCATGCGCGCCTCTTGCGCCATGGCTGAGAGTGCTCGAATTCTCACTTCTTCCCCCGTTGAAGGTTTATCGCCCTTTTCGACTAAAGCAACCGCGGCCGGATTTGCAGAGTACTTTCCATTCTCGTCTTTAATATAGAAAGTTTTTACTCCCTCTTTGACCATACGAGCCATAGTGGGGGAGATGCGATAGCGGGGCCCAAGGTTGGCGTTTAGCGTCTCAGATACATGTAGCGCTACTCCGGGACCAACTAAGCCAAGGAGTTCGAAGGGAGACATTGGAAATCCAATGCCGCGCATCGCATTGTCAGCGATTTCAGGGCTGGTGCCTTCATCCATGGCATCAGTAATTTCTCCCATAAAGCGGGTCAGCAAACGATTCA
>JANXME010000133.1 GCA_025354785.1 Actinomycetes bacterium
TCTTGCCCTCGGCATCTTTTAAGGTGCCAGCCACATCACTCATTACCGCTCCTCAGTTTTAATAGAACCTTCAAAATTGCACTGCACTATGCGACCAATGTGCCAATTACTTCTCCGCGAACTGCTCGCCCGATATTTCCATTTGACATTAAATCAAAGATTACGATTGGTAAATTATTTTCACGGCACAAACTAAAAGCCGCCGCATCGGCAACCGCTAATGAATTCTTCAAAACCTCATCGTAGGAAATGGTGTCAAACTTCATGGCCTTGGAATCTTTGCGGGGATCTGCCGAGTAGACGCCATCAACCCCACTCTTGGCCAGAAGTAACGCTTCGCACTCAATTTCTAAAGCTCGTTGCGCGGCGACCGTGTCCGTGGTGAAAAATGGCATTCCAGCGCCTGCGCCGAAAATCACAACGCGTCCTTTTTCTAAGTGGCGAATAGCGCGACGCGGCACATAGGGCTCGGCCACCTGGCCCATGGTGATTGCAGTCTGAACGCGGGTATCAATGCCCTCTTTCTCCAAGAAATCCTGGAGCGCCAGACAATTCATGACAGTACCCAACATGCCCATATAGTCGGCGCGAGCGCGATCCATTCCACGATGCTGAAGTTCGGCTCCGCGGAAATAGTTACCACCGCCCACCACGATCGCGATTTGAACACCCGTTCGGACAACATCTGCAATTTGTTTTGCCACATCTTGGACGACATCGGGATCAACGCCGATGCCCTTCTCGCCACCAAATACTTCTCCAGAAAGTTTTAGGAGCACTCGCCCGTAACTACCTCTGCTACCGGGCACGAGCGCTCCTTTCGAACAACTTTTTATCTAACCGGGTTAGACCAGCCGCCTTCAGATGAAATATGAATTCCACCTAAGTCTATGGCTGCCTCAACCGATCTTATTGACCCACGCGGAAGCGATGGAATGCCTTAACCGAAGTTCCGGCCTCGTCCAGGATTTGCTTGACAGTCTTCTTGGCATCTTTGGCAAAAGCTTGCTCAATCAGGCTGACTTCCTTGATAAAACCCGTTACCCGACCTTCAATGATCTTGGAGAGCGAGGCTTCAGGCTTGCCTTCATTGCGGGCAGTTTCTTCAGCAAGGCGACGCTCGTTCTCGATTACTTCAGCGGGTACATCTTCGCGATTTACATAAGATGGCGAAAATGCTGCAATGTGCTGGGCAATTTCCTTGCCCACTTCCTGCGCCTGCGCCACTGCTTCCTTAGTTAATTGCACAAGCACTCCAACTTGCGGTGGCAAGTCTGGGCTGGTGCGATGTAGGTATACGCCAACTGGAGATCCATCTAGAACCGCGATGCGGCGTACCTCAATCTTTTCTCCCAAAGTTGCGTTGGCATTTTCAACCGCCGACTGCACGCTTCGCCCTGGTGCCATATCTGAAGCCAAGAAAGCTTCCAAATCTGAAATTTTAGAGGTTTGAAGGTGCTCCAAAAGTTCGGCTCCAAGTGCTTGAAAGCGCTCGCCTTTAGAGACGAAATCAGTTTCGCACGCGAGTTCTAGCATTACTCCCAGATTGTCAACCACTTTTGCGATCACTAAACCATTTGAGGTAGTACGACCTTCGCGCTTAGTAATGCCCTTAAGTCCTTTGACTCGGATGATATCCATAGCTTTATCAAAGTCACCCTCTGCTTCGTCTAACGCCTTCTTGCAATCGAGCATTCCTGCCGCGGTTGCTTCGCGAAGTCGCTTTACATCGCCTGCTGAGTAATTCAATTTACGCCTCCGAGGTTTCAGTAACGACTGGTGCCATGGCCTCAACATGCGCTGCTTCGGAAGTCGAAGTTCCCGTAAGAATTTCCTTCTCCCAATCAGCCAAAGGCTCACCTACAGCGACAGTTTCAGTGTCTGGCTTAACTTCTTCTTTCACAGCTGCAGTGCGTGCTTGAAGTCCAGCTGCAATCGCATCGGTGATAACGCGCGTTAGCAGACCGATAGAGCGGATTGCATCGTCGTTTCCTGGAATCTTGAAATCAACTTCATCGGGATCGCAGTTTGTATCCAAGATTGCAATTACCGGGATGCCAAGTTTCTTGGCCTCTGCAACTGCTAGATGCTCCTTCTTGGTATCGACTACCCAAATGGCACTTGGCAACTTGGTCATATTGCGAATTCCGTTGAGGTTCTTATGAAGTTTTTCGCGCTCTCGGCGAAGAACAAGTAACTCTTTCTTAGTTAGCAATTGATCATTTGCGTTCTCTAGTGCTTCCAATTCCTTGAGGCGTTGAATTCTCTTGTAAACGGTTGGGAAGTTGGTCAACATTCCACCCAACCAACGCTCAGTTACGTAAGGCATTCCTACTCGAGCCGATTGTTGAATGATCGGTTCTTGGGCTTGCTTCTTGGTGCCAACAAAGAGGACGTGTCCACCTTTGGCTACAACATCCTTTACAAATTCGTAGGCGCTATCAATTAGCCCCAACGATTGCTGGATATCAATGATGTAGATGCCGTTGCGCTCGGTGAAAATAAAACGCTTCATCTTTGGATTCCATCGACGGGTCTGATGTCCGAAGTGGACTCCGCTGTCGAGAAGTTCTCGCATTGTTACAACCGCCATGGCGGCACACTCCTTCTTACGAAATTCGGTTACGAATTTCGCTCTCGGTTATTGGGCCAACTATCTGCCGGCCCTCTAGCATCCTTAAAAACACCGACCAGCGAACTGGACCGAGGTGGTACGAATTGGATGCTGTGAAGTCACCGCAATTGCTTGCGATGCTGAGCAAATCTTACCTGACGATCAGGGTCGAGAATTACGCCTTTTAGGCCCTCGGATGTGCCAGCTTGAATGCCTGCTGTAACCGCTCCGTAGAGACATGGGTGTAAATCTGTGTTGTGGCCAAGGATGCATGGCCCAATATTTCCTGGACCGTACGCAAATCTGCACCGCCTTCTAGCAGGTGTGTTGCCGCGGAGTGGCGAAGCGCATGTGGACCCATTCGACCCACTCCCTCTAGAGCTGCAAGAGCGTTGTAGACCACAGTTCGGACTGTGCGCTGATCGATTCGTTTGCCTCGTTCGCCAAGAAAAATAGCGTTTCCGGAAAACTCTTTTACCAACGGTGCTCTTCCACTCTTTAGCCACGCCTCGAGAGCGCGAAGAGAAGGGTTTCCGATCGGGATGGTCCTCTCCTTTCTTCCTTTTCCAAGAACCCGAATAGTTTGCCGTTGATAGTCGACATCGCCCAGATCTAGTCCGCACAATTCGGCTACACGTGCGCCGCTAGCATAAAGAAGCTCCACCATCGCACAATCTCGTAAGGCGATCGGCCCTTCTTCCTCTCCCACGCGCACGGCCAAGGCATCCATCGCCAACCTCGCATTAGCGACATTGAGAACTTCTGGCAAAGGTCGCCCAGTCTTAGGAGTTGCCAAAAGAAGCCCAACATCTTTGGTAATAAGACCGGCGGCAAGTGCCCACTTGGTAAATACTCGAATTGATACCGCACGTCGCGAAAGTGTGTTTCGGGCAGCGCCCTTTACTTGCATCGTAGCCAGCCATGATCTGATATGTGAAAGTTCTAACTGGCTAATATCTGGAACACCAAGAGCGCTCAACTGTTGAAAAAAACTCTCGATATCCCCCATATAGGCGCGGATGCTATGCGCAGATAAATTTCTCTCGGCCGCTAAATGGTGGCGGAAACTTTTGCTGACCGCAGAAAAATCCAAAGTTGCCACATGTAAAGGCTACTCTGGAACCCTGCCCTGCCTTAGTAATCCGAAGGTGACGGCATCTTCTAAAGCCATGGCAGAGGCTGCGATCACGTTTTCATGGACGCCGACTGTGCTCCACTCACCTTTCCCATCGCTGGTCTCTACCAGGACTCGTGTTATAGCACCGGTACCTAGGCGCCCTTCCAAAATTCGAACTTTGTAATCCGTCAATTCCAGTGAGGCCAATTCGGGGTAGAGAGACCGGAGCCCCGAACGCAGAGCATTGTCAAAAGCGTTGACAGGACCATTTCCTTGTCCTGTGCAGGCAATGCTCTGGCCCATGGCGGTAAGAGTTATTTCGGCTTTGGTAATTATGGTGCGATCGGCAGAGCGCTCCACTGTTGTAAGCCAATTTTCAATGGTGAAAAAAGTTAGCCTGCTGCCAGTAGCTTCTTCGCGAAGGAGTAGTTCAAAAGAGGCATCAGCGGCTTCGAAAGTAAATCCGCGTGATTCCATTTCCTTTACCCGATTGACAACGCGTCCGATCAGTTCGCGATCTCCTCCTAAGTCAATTCCCAACGATTGCGATTTCAATTCGATTGAGGCCCGACCTGCCATATCCGAAACCAACATACGCATGTCATTACCAACTTCGGCCGGATCTTCGTGTTGGTAGAGAGCTGGATCCACCTTAATTGCGCTGGCATGCAAACCTGCCTTGTGCGCGAAGGCTGAAAAACCTACATAGGGCTGGCGAGCACTTGGTGAAACATTGGTAATTTCGGCAACCGCATGCGAAATCCTAAAGGCTTCGGGAAGAAGACCTTCCGGTAAAACCTTTTGCCCTTTTTTCAACTCCAAATTTGCAATGATTGTTACCAGATCTGCATTTCCTGTTCGCTCGCCATAGCCATTAAGCGTTCCCTGCACATGAGTGGCGCCAGCGCTAATCGCCGCCAGGGAATTTGCTACGGCGCAACCAGTGTCGTTATGGCAGTGAATGCCAAGCCGCGCAGAACTTGCGCCCAGCACGTCGTGCACGATTTCGGCAATCTCATCTGGCAGCGCTCCCCCGTTGGTATCACAGAGTGCAATAACATCGGCGCCAGCTTCTGCCGCGGTTCTGACTACTTCTAAGGCGTATGCTCGATTGGAAAGATAACCATCAAAGAAGTGCTCGGCATCTAGAAAAACTCTCTGCCCGGCTTGACGCAGATGTTTTACGGAATCTGCGATCATTGACAAATTTTCTTCCAAGGTGGTACGAAGAGCTAGGTCAACGTGTCGATCGTATGCTTTGGCCACCAAAGTAACCACCGATGCGCCGGAGTCTCGCAAGGCACCAAGTAAAATATCGTCGGCGGCCTTGACATTTGGTCGCCGTGTTGCGCCAAAGGCTGCAAAAGCAGCGTGCTTCAACGAAAGTTCGGTCTTAGCGCGCCGAAAAAATTCAGTGTCCTTAGGGTTTGCTCCAGGCCAACCGCCTTCTATAAACCCAACACCTAAATCATCCAAATGTCGCGCAATTGCCAACTTGTCATGTACCGACAAGTTGAGCCCCTCTTGCTGTGCACCGTCGCGAAGCGTCGTGTCATAGATATGAAACGCATCCGATATTGACATTAAAGAACTTTTTTTAACCAATTGTGCGTGTCAGGGATCGTGCCGTGTTGGATTCCTAAAAGGGTATTGCGTATTTGTGTCGTGATTGGTCCGGGCTTTCCGTCTCCCGTGGCCCACTCTCCCATTGCGCTTTTCGCGAAACCAACCGGTGTCACAACTGCGGCGGTACCACATGCAAAAATTTCGGTAATCAACCCACTTGCAACGCCATCGCGCCAATCATCGACACTGACCATGGTTTCTTCAACTTTGTATCCCAGATCGGCAGCTACGCTAAGAATGGAATCGCGAGTTACCCCGGGTAGCAAAGTTCCAGTTAACTTGGGTGTAAAGACTGTGGCGTCGGCTCCCTTACCTTTTACAAAGTAAAGATTCATTCCACCCATCTCTTCTACCCACTTGCGTTCTTTAGCGTCAATCCAAACTACTTGGTCGCAACCTTTAAGTGCCGCCTCTTTTTGGGCCACGAGTGATGCCGCATAATTACCGCCGCATTTGGCTTCACCCGTACCGCCGATTGCGGCGCGGACATATTCGGTTGAAATCCAAACTGTGACAGCATCTTCGGCTTTGAAATAGGCAGCGGCAGGAGTCGCGATCAACATGTACATAGCACGATTAGTGGGTCGAACTCCCAAACCCACTTCGGTGGCGAACATGAAGGGGCGCAGATATAACGATTCTCCAACTTTTCCCGGCACCCATCCCGCATCTTGAGTCACAAGGGCTTGGATTGATTCAAGAAAAACTTCTTCGGGAAGTGGTGGGAGAGCCAATCGGATTGCGCTATTTACAAACCGCTTTGCATTTGCTTCTGGTCGAAAGAGCGAAATCCCACCGTCTGGTTGTCTATAAGCTTTTAGCCCTTCAAAAATTTCTTGACCATAATGGAAAACCATGGCAGCCGGATCTAGCGAGATCGGGGCATACGGCTTTAACTCGGCCTCTCCCCAACCCTTCTCTTCGGTCCACTCAGCCACCACCATGTGATCTGTGTAGTACTTTCCAAATCCAGGTTTGGCCACCATTTTGGCGCGGTCTGCATCAGGCACCGCGCGCCGCGACTTTGTCATTTTTATAGCCATTGTTACTCCTTAAGTGCGCCAGCCAGCGCACTTCCTATTTCGCTGGTAGTTCTCGTACTTGATCCGCGAGTTAAAAGATCGGCAGCCACGACACGTTCAATATCTTGAGCAGCTTGAGTCAATCCTAAGTGGTGAAGCATCATTGCTACCGACATGATGGTGGCGGTGGGATCTGCAATTCCCTGGCCGGCGATATCAGGGGCGGAGCCATGAACAGGTTCGAACATGGAAGGGAACTTTCCGGTGGGATTAATATTCCCAGAAGCCGCCAAACCGATTCCTCCACAAATTGCCGCAGCAATGTCTGTCAAAATATCCCCAAAGAGGTTATCTGTCACGACAACATCAAATCGTTCGGGATTGGTTACAAAAAACATCGACGCCGCGTCGACATGTAAATAGTCGGTAGAAACTTCTGGAAACTCTTTCGCGACCTCATTGAAGGTTCGCGTCCAGAGACCGCCAGCGCGGATAAGTACATTGTTCTTATGTACCAAAGTCAATTTCTTGCGAGGTCGCTTCATCGCGCGCGCAAATGCGTCCCGAATTACTCGCTCGGCGCCGCGCCTAGTATTGAGGCTCTCCTCCGTTGCTATCTCGGCCTCGGTACCCTCCGCCAATACTCCGCCAGCCCCTACATATGGTCCTTCGGTACCTTCACGCACAACGATGAAATCAATATTGGAAGCTTTAGCTAGCGGAGATGTGACTCCGGGATAGAGCCGGGCGGGACGCAAATTCACATAATGATCAAAGGCAAAACGCAACTTCAACAGCAGCCCACGTTCTAGAACTCCACTTGGCACCGTCGGATCACCAACTGCTCCCAATAAAATAGCATCGCTCTTGGCCAGTTCATCGATCACAGATTGTGGAAGAACTTCTCCGGTGCGGTGCCAATAACCGGCGCCAAGATCGTAGGAGGTCTTTGTAAATGTGAATGAATATTTGGCGCTTATTGCCTCCAAGACTTTGAGTCCTTCGGCAACAACTTCAGGGCCAATCCCATCTCCACCAATGACTGCTAAATTGAAAGAAGTCTTTGCCATTAGTACGCCCCTAGCGTTACTGAGCGAGTTATGTCGGCTCCGGTCTCTTTTGCAAGCGCGGCAAGTACATTTATCGGTACCGACGAATCTACTGTTAGAACCATTAACGCTGCGCCTCCCGCGTGGTTTCGTGCAACTTGCATACCGGCAATATTTATTTCTGCCGCGCCCAATAAATTACCGACCAAGCCAACTACACCAGGTCGATCTGCGTATCGGACGAAAATCATATTTTCACTTGGGACCAGATCGAGTTCATAGGAATCGATGGCAACGATTTTTTGAACTTGTCGAATACCCATCAAAGTTCCGCTGACAAGAATCTGCGCCCCGCCCGAAAGAGCGCCTTTAAGTGTAATGAGATTGCGATGATGGGGTGAAATTTCATCAGCGCTAACAGTGGCGCTCAAACCCCGATCGGCGGCGATACTTGGGGCATTTACATAGGTCACGTCTTCCGAGCCCAGCCCAACGAGTGCACCTTTTAAGGCGCTTGTGACCAATACGGAACAGTCATGCGCAGCAATTTCGCCATGAACTTCCACACTGATGCTCACTGGAATTTCTCCGGCGATACCAACTAAGACTCCGGCCAATTTCTCGACTAGGGGAAGAGCTGGGCGAACATCCTCGTGAATAATTCCGCCTTTTACATTGACTGCATCCGGAACTAATTCGCCGGCCAGGGCTTTACGTACTGAAACCGCCACCGCAATTCCAGCGCGCTCTTGCGCTTCGTCAGTGGATGCTCCCAAATGCGGCGTTGCCACAACTGCATCTAAACCAAATAGTGGTGAGTCAACACATGGCTCGGTAGCAAAAACATCCAAACCTGCCCCGGCTACCCGGCCTTCGGAGATCGCAGAAAAAAGTGCCGACTCATCAAGCACTCCACCGCGCGCCGCATTAATGATGCGCACCGATGGCTTTACCTTTTTTAGGGCTTCAACTCCAATTAGATTTGCTGTTTCCTTTGTTTTTGGCAAGTGGATCGTAATGAAATCACTTACCCGCAAAAGCTCGTCCAAATCCACCAAACGCACACCCAATTGCGCGGCGCGGGCTGGCAGTAGATATGGGTCGTAGGCTAAAACGTTCATTCCAAATGCTTGCATTCGCGCCGCGACCAATTGGCCAATGCGACCAAATCCAACAATCCCTAACGTTTTCTCAAAAAGTTCCACACCTGTAAATTTTGACCGCGCCCATTTCCCATTACGCAAAGCCGCATTTGCTGGTGAGATTCCGCGAGCCGCTGCCAGCAAGAGTCCAATGGCAAGTTCGGCCGCGGAAACAATGTTGGAAGTTGGCGCATTTACTACCATCACGCCCGCCGCCGTTGCTGCCAGAATTTCCACATTGTCTAAGCCAACTCCAGCCCGCGCGATTACCTTCAAACCTTTAGCTGCGTTAATCGCTTCGGCATCCATTTTCGTGGCTGAGCGAATAAGAACGGCATCGACTCCTTGGGAAAGTGCTTTCAGGAGTTCAGCACGGTTTGCTCCATCACAGTGGCGCACTTCGAAATCAGGACCGAGCGCATCCAGCGTGGCAGGACTCAACTCTTCAGCAATTAAGACAACAGGTTTACCCACGCGCCGCGCTACCCTCTTGGTAATCATCGACAGGATTTTTGACCCAGGACATCAATTTACGAAGTCTGCGTCCAACTTCTTCAATTGGGTGCCTTTCACCCTTTTCGCGAAAAGCCGTGAATTCCGGTGAACCCGCATCTTGATCGGCAATGAAGCGACGAGCAAAAGTGCCGTCTTGAATATCGGCAAGGACGGCCTTCATATTCTCCTTAACGCGTGGATCAATAACGCGCGGACCGGAAACATAATCACCGAATTCGGCGGTGTCGGAGACCGACCATCGTTGTTTGGCGATTCCACC
>JANXME010000159.1 GCA_025354785.1 Actinomycetes bacterium
GTCGCCATTACGGTGTAAAAGTCCGAAAAACCAGCGTTAGATATCCATTTTTTGCTACCGCTCAACACCCAACGATCTCCCGATTTAACTGCCTTTGTCCGCAGCGCCGCCGCATCAGAGCCCGCTTCGGACTCTGAAAGACAGTAAGAAAAACCTTTGCCTTGTGCCAGTGGGCGCAACCAGCGCTCTTTCTGTTCTGACGTTCCAGCCATAAGCAAAGGAAGGGAACCAAGTTTATTTACCGCCGGAATTAAAGATGATGAGGCGCAAAAACGCGCAACCTCTTCAATGATAATTACTATGCCAAGGGCGTCGGCGCCTTCTCCGCCAAATTGGGTGGGCACATGAGCTGCGGCAAGTCCAGCCTGCTGTAGAGCCAAATAAGCCTCTTGCGGAAATCTAGAATTTTCATCCACTTCGTGCGCAAATGGTGCGATCTCTTTCTCTGACAAGGCGCGAACGCTGGCGCGCAAATCTTCATATTCTGCAGGTAGTTCGAAAGGTAACTCACTCATTCTTTCTATCCTTCTGCGCCAAATTTTCCAGATATGTATTGTAATTGGCCAATTCGTCGGGCAACCCCATCGCTGCCATCCTTTCGGTATTGCGATCTATGCGTTTTGCTTCATGTGCATCATCTCGCACCCAGAGAATGAAAGTCGCGACCAACGCCAGCAAAATCGGAATCTCGCCCATCGCCCAACCAATAGAGCCACCTAACCTTTGATCGCTCAACAAATCGTTTACCCAGGGAGTCTGCAACTGTGCAAAGTATCCGTGGTCGATCAAGGTGGTAGATGACATCAGTGCGACTGAAAAAAATGCATGAATGCTCATTGCGGCAAAGAGGATAACAATGCGGACTAAGTGCGGGGCCTTACCCGGATTTGGGTCCACGCCGATAATGACATGGAAGAAAAGCAGGCCCGCCAAGAGGAAGTGTAGGTTCATGGCAAAATGGCCGATCTGGCTCTGCATCATTCCGCCAAAAAGTGAAGTCAGGTAAAGGACAAAAAGTGATCCGTCGAAAATAAGAAGTGCGACCACTGGATTAACCCAAAAACGCGCCAGCGGGGAATGTAGCCCGGCGATAAATGTGCCTCTGACACCTCGCTCTTCGGGAGTACGACCCTGCGGAAGTGTGCGCAGAGCCAAAGTGATCGGCGCACTTAAAATGATAAATATGGGGGCGATCATTCCCAGAATCATGTGAGCAATCATGTGATACGAAAAAGCAAAATGGGCGTAAATTCCAAAGCCCCCGCTAGTTGCCCAATCTATAAAAACGATTCCGACGAAGAAAGATACTTTGCGAGAAAGCGGCCAACTGTCTCCCCTCTTTCGTAAAACAGCCACGCCCTTTATGTATAGGGCAACGGCAACGACCAATATGCCAATAAACAGAGCATCAGGGTTATAGAGAAGGAAAATCCGAGAAAGGCTCGGAGTCGCTGGCATTGGAAGACCAGCAACGCTAATTGCCACATCAAATTTCCCATCCTTAATGGATAAAGGCGGGCGATTTGAAGATAGCCATGTCCCGAGCGCCAAAACAATGATCATTATGGAGAGTTCGATGCTCGCCAATTGGGCAAATTTCGCCCAATTCATCTGGGATTGCAGTCGAAGAGAAATATTTCTTCGGTGCTGGTAACCGATGTAAAGCAGCCCCAAGGTCAAAAGTATTTTTGCAATGACAACATAGGCATAAGCGCTATGCCAGGCGGATAAGAAGTTAAGTCGCGTCCACGAATTTGTCGCGCCGCTAATGACCACGGCAATGGCTGCCCAGAGCGCAAGTTGGCTAAACCTAGGAACAGCCAGAACTTTCTCGTTTTCATCCAGGAGGGCTAAGGCGAAAATTCCCCCAACCCAGAACGAAATTGCCAGAACGTGAATTATCAAAGAGCCCACCGCGAGGGCGTGAGAGCCGTCGGATGCCGAATGCGATTGAAAGAGTGGCAAAGCTATTGCCAAGAGAGTCAGAAGCAGCAAAAAGGTTATTGGTCCAGTTCGATTCAATTTCGGTGCAAGGAACGAAATTGCAATAGCGACTAAAAGTTGAAAGAGCATGTACTGGCCAAGAGTTATCTGCGTTACAAAAGACTTCAGAGTTTGAAAGTCCAAAACCTGCCTTAGGGGTAGATCAAGAATGTTTGCGAGCGTTAAAAGAATATTAAAACCGGCGGCCGCGGCCCACGAGGCCGCTGACCATCTCGCTATTTTACCAATCCGCTTTCCCGAAGGTTTTAGTAGACCTTTATCGTCCTCCATCAAGAATCCCGAGGCCAATAAGGTTCCTACCGTAAAGACGCTTCCGGTGATTCCAAAAAACTTACTTGCGGTAGTTAGGGAATCGAGAAGCGGAGAGCTCATCGCTTTTTGAAGATATTCCACGCATAGAGGCAGAGACCAACAAAGACTAAGAATGCTGCGCATATCATCCCAATAATCAAAACGGGAACTCCACCTCCGCTGTTCACGGTCTCCGGCGGGGTGGCAGAGGTAAGTATCGGAGTCGGAGAGGCAGAACTGATCACGCTAGGTGCTTTATATATAAAGGTAAAAGTCCCTTGAAGTGGAACATCATTTTCACTAAGTAAAGTATAAGAAACTGTATACGGGCCATCTAGCTTGAGCGGTTGCAACCCTGCGATTACATCCACATCATTGACTGTGATGGTCCCATCGTCGACTCGGTTGCCTTTGGGATCAGTAACATTTACTGTGTTGCCTACATCTAGAATGGTTACTTCGGTAGTCAAAGTGAGAGCGCCGGGAGATGAACTAATTGTTGATCCCGCTGCCGGGGTCGATGTAACGAGGGAATTCGCACCGGCCGCCGAGACGCTCAGCCCGCTAAAGCCGGCCACCAGAACAATTCCTATCCAAGTTCGGACTTTACGCACAATCGGCTCCTTTGCTTTAGATCAAGACGGCCAAAACCTATCCAATTCGCCACTATCGTTCCACTTCTTTAGACTTCCCACTACTACAACCAGAAAAATGGCAAAAGGATAGAGAGAATGGAGCGTTAATGCCTACCTATCAATATGCATGCAACGCTTGTAAACATGAATTTGAGGTTTTTCAGGCATTTACAGATAGTTCACTGACGCATTGCCCTGAATGTAGTGGGGAGTTGAGAAAGGTTTATTCAGCCGTGGGCGTGGTTTTCAAGGGATCTGGCTTTTATAAGACCGACTCCAAGAGCGATTCAAAATCAAGTTCCGAATCCAAATCCGAATCCAGTTCCGAATCCAGTTCCGGAACTAGCTCTGAATCCAGTTCCGACTCCAAGGCGGCATCTACATCTGCTGCAGATAAACCTGCCGCTCCAGCCGCGCCAAAACCAAGTGCGCCGGCAACCAACTCAAACCCGTAATCGGATGGCCCTTTAGTTTTCCTTAGTCTGCGTGATGCGGAGGCTTATCGCCTTTAATTTCTTCTTCGCGAAGTCGTTCTTCTTCCGTTGCATCTCGCGGATCGTTCTCATCTGACTTGGCCTTGGGCCATATTTCACTCATTATTATTTTGAATTTCCGTTAGCTTTTCCATTTGCTATTCCCAGCGAAAGTTCTAAACCATCCAATATCGATGCAAAGGCCGCTTCCGGCAGATGACCCTCCACAATCAGCGAGGTCGCGCCATGAACAACAGACCAAGACAAAATTTCGCCATAGGGGCGAAGCGCCGGATCCATTGCGCCAGTGGCGGCCAAATCATCCAAGCAGTTATGAAGAATTACCCACGCACGACTTTCTAGCCGCTTCTGTTCGACTTCACCTGGATCAAGGCTGCAAAAAACTCCAAACATCAAACGAAAAAGATTGGTTTCACTTCTTCCCCATTCGAAATAACTTTCGCCTAACGCCCGAAATCTGGCACGAGCGGCCACAGCGCCTCTAGAAGTTAACGCCGCAATCGCCTCTTCCTGACGGTCGGCAAGCTGATCAAAGAGCGCCTCACCAACTCCAGAGATGAGGGCATCCTTGTCGGGAAAATAGTGATAGGCCGCGCTGGGACTTACCCCCACTTGGGCGGCTACGGCGCGCAGAGAAACGTGCTCCACCCCGTTCTCGCGAATCATGGCGGTCGCAGCGGCGATCAGGGCATGCTCCAGATTGCCATGGTGGTAACTGGTACGTGGCTGGCGAGTAAGCGTCGGCGTGGTCATAGAGCCAGTATCCCCCTTATCTTGACAACGTTCAATTGTAACATCTATTATCTATACATTGTTCAGATACAAACAATTTCGGAGGTCCCATGTTTAACGCACTAGCCAATCTGGTCGTTCATCGTCGCAAAGCCACTCTTGCGCTCTTTTTACTAGCCATCGTCGTTGCAGGTTCGGTGGGCTCGCTAGCTTTCGCCAAATTGGATACCGGAGGATTTTCTGACCCAAAGAGCGAATCGGCAAAGGCCTACAAATATCTGACAGATAATTTTAACGTCAAAGAGCCAGCCGTCGTCTTGGTCGTTGATTCAGGTAGCCGATCGCTAAACGACCCGCAGGTAGTTGCATCCGTGGCCAAACTTGAAGCGCAGATTAAAGAGGTGCCTGGCGTAATTAACACCCTCTCCTATTGGTCGGCTGGGCTCTCCCCAACTCTGCAATCAAAGGATGGCAAAGCCGCCTACTTATTCGCCTACGCCAAATCCACAGAATTTGCCGATCTTGGCAAAATTGGAAAAATCGTGCAAGAGAAATTTGATGGAAAATTCGAAGGTCTGCGAGTTTATGCAGCCGGCGGGGGCGTAATTGCTCACTCTATAAATTCGAAAATCTCAAAAGACCTAGCGTTGGCCGAAGCCATATCCATTCCACTTGTTTTTATCCTCTTAGCCTTTGTCTTTGGTGCGATGGTCGCTTCTGCCATGCCACTTGTAGTTGGCATCAGCGCAATTCTGGGATCTTTTTTCATCATTTATCTATTTACCCTTTTCACGACGGTCAGCGTCTTTGCCTTAAATTTAATTACCGGTTTAGGTCTGGGTCTAGGAATTGACTACGCGCTGCTTATAGTAAATCGCTTTCGA
>JANXME010000195.1 GCA_025354785.1 Actinomycetes bacterium
TCACTACCAAGATTTGGGATTACGTAAAAGAGAAAGAGCAGAAGAAGGCAGTCGATCGCGAGCAATTTGAAGAGCTTCTTGAGAAGCTTCGCGAAGCCGGTATGGAACCGGAAGTCACAGAATCGTCTACTGTCGAAAATCCGGACAGCGACGAGACCTCAGAACCATTTATTCCCGAGCCGGACGACGAAATCGAAAAGTCTGAGCAGAGTCAGGCAGGGCAGCCGGACGAGCAGGACGGCGATGAAGAAAGTTCTGAGGATGACGAGTCTGAAGACGACAGCGAATCCGAAGATGGTGATGAAGAAAGCACCAGTGAAAAGTCCTCAGAAGAAACTGAGGACGAGGAAGGCAGTGCCGTCGGCAATAAGACCTCCGAAGAGGGTTGTAAGAGCGATGATGAAGAGGGTGAAAATCCGAAGCATGATCCCGACTCTGTAACGGACAAAGCGTTCCGTGACAAAGAACAGTCTCTCTGTGACACTGCCGCGAAACCCTATCTGTTTCTGGATATTCCGGAAGCTGTCCTTGAAAATATCGTTGTCCCCAATAAGCCAATTGTTGATCATTTCGAGAAGATGGTCAAGAAAGATATGGTAGACTTTTTGACCACACATCGACAAGCCTTAGCTTCACCGTATATCACGGCGTACATCACGCCACCGAAATCTGGTACCCTGAACTATCACACCATCGGCAAGTTCCTGAACAATCGTTTCTTGAAGCGCAACTCCGCGTATATCGCTCTCCTTGTTAAGGAGTTTGAGATGCGTAAAAATGCGACTCAGTACAGTCGCCAGCTGGAATCTAACAGTGGTGAACTGGACACGCGTCGTCTGGATAGATATCGTTACAGCAACGATATCTTTCGCAAGATCACGGAAGCACCGAAAGGCAAGAACCATGGCATGATCATGTTCATGGATATGTCCGGTTCGATGGACTACGTGCTCAAGAATACGATTGAGCAGCTTCTTGTTCTGACGACTTTCTGTAGGAAGGTTGGCATTGAATTTGAAGTTTATGGCTTCAACGATCATTCTTCCGGTACAAAGTACGCCATTGCTAAAAATGTGATCGGTGACGGTGATAAGTTTGTTGCTAAGACGACAAACACTCTCATGTTCAAAAATCAGAATTTTCATCTGAAGAGCCTTATTTCTTCAGATCTACCGCAGTCTCAGTATCATCGCGCTATGATGATGCTTCTGATCTGGGCAGCGACTCAGACGCGTGAGAAATATAATGGAGACGCGGAGTTGAAAGAATTCATTGGTGATTTTACGATGAATTCTTCGCGCGCGAAAATGCAGCTTAGTGGAACTCCGTTCTCTGAGACTGTCATTGCTTCTAAGGCAATCATTCAGAAATTTAAGATTAAGACCCGCGCAGATATTATCAATGTGGTCTATCTGACCGATGGAGACGGCTCCAGCTCTATTCAGATGCCTAAGATTCACGCCAGCAAGTATGTTTCTGAAGATCGCTATAACATTGGTTTGGTTGATCCTAAGACCAAGAAGTCGGTGATGCTCAAGCGTAGTAATCTAGGTAATGCGTGGCAGACGGCATTTACGGAACTGGTTGCTCTGACGACGAATTGCCATCACATCGGTTTCTACATCGGCTCGATCAGTGATATTCGCTACAGGCTTGGTCTTATATTCGGCGAGGGTGATAACCTTGCTAAACACAATGCACTAATCGAGAAGGATGGTTATACTAAGACGCCTCATCTTGGATACCACTCATATTACTACATGCCAATGGCTACTAAGATTGAGAATGATGAACTGAACGTTGAAGATAATTCTGCGCCCGATAAGATTCTTTCAGCATTCCTCACTCAGCAGAATAAAAAGAAGAGCACGCGTGCGATGTGTTCCTCCTTTGCCAAGGAAATCGCAGCGTAAATTCAATAGAATCAATGAGCTAAAGTAAGCCATTGATTCTATTGCCCTTTTATGGCTTTACTTACGGTACATATACCGGTATAATACTCAGGTAAATTGAAATTATGGATGGAGACGAAGAAGTGCGAAAGCCGAATTATGATGCTGATGGTGAGAAGTCGTTCTGTGAGAACGTTGCCAAGGCATATGACACGGACGTTGTGTCGGTCAAGCAGATCAACGAGTTTGTGAAGAAGCACAAACTCGCATACCCTCATTTCCTCTTCAACTCCCCGGCAGCGAAGGCTGGTTGGGGTAAGTACCGTGTCCGCAAGTCGAGCATGGTTGCTCAGGCTCCCGTCAAGGAAGAGCCGCTGACAGAGGTCGCTATGGTGGCGACCGTTACTCCCATTCACCCGGATGGTCGAATCCGCAGCACCAAGCTGGCGGCAAACATCACTGAGAATCTGGTCCCGAACAAAGATCCGACTTATGTTCCATTCGGCTTCTACAACGATCTCAAGATGATCGTTGAGAGCAAGATCTTCTATCCCGTCTACATCACCGGTCTTTCCGGTAACGGTAAGACGTTTATGGTAGAGCAGATTTGTGCGAATCTCAAGCGTGAGTTTGTGCGTGTGAACATCACTAAGGAAACTGACGAGACCGATCTGATTGGTTCTTATGAACTGATCGACGGTAACACCGTGCGTCGCGAGGGTCCAGTTGTGACCGCGATGCGTAAGGGTGCCGTCCTGCTCCTTGATGAAACTGACTATGGTTCAGAACGTTTGCTCTGCCTACAGCCGATTCTTGAAGGCAAACCGTTCCTTGACAAAAAGACCGGTGAGCTAATCTATCCGGTTGAAGGATTCAACATCATCGCCACTGCCAACACTAAGGGTAAGGGTTCTGATGACGGTCGATTCATCGGCGCCAACACGCTGAACGAAGCATTCCTTGAACGTTTCGCGATCACAGTTGAACAAGAATATCCGACCGCTGCCGTTGAGAAGAAGATTCTTCTTCGCAACTTCAATCTCCATGGTGTCACTGACCTGCCCTTCGCTGATCAGCTGATTACGTGGGCGGAACTGGTCCGTAAGTCTTATGCTGATGGCGCGGTGACGGAGATTATTTCCACCCGCCGTCTGGTTCACATTTCTAAGGCAATGTCAATCTTCAAGAGTCGCATGAAGGCAGTTGAACTCTGTCTCAATCGTTTCGACGAGGACACCAAGAAAGGATTCC
>JANXME010000280.1 GCA_025354785.1 Actinomycetes bacterium
GATCATCACTAGTTGGAAATTAGGCCCTTCCCTTGCAATGGGTAATTCCATCGTCGTCAAACCTGCCGAAAATTCTTCGTTAAGCGCACTTAAATTAGCCCAGTTAGCAGTCGAAGCAGGACTGCCCAAAGGCGTATTCAATGTTGTGCCGGGGCTTGGTGCCGAAGCCGGTCAAGCCCTTGCCAGACATATGGACGTCGCCAAGATTGCATTCACGGGAAGTGGTCCGACTGGGCGCAAGATGATGCAATACGCTGCCGAATCCAATATGAAGCAAGTTTCATTGGAGCTAGGAGGCAAGAGTCCGCAAGTCGTGCTCGCCGATTGTGTCGATTTTGAGGCCGCCGCTTCCACAATCGCTTGGGCTATTTATTACAACGCCGGTCAAACTTGCAACGCTGGTTCGCGCATTATTATTGAAAAGGGCGTTAAAGAAGAATTATTTCCTCACCTCCACAAATTCCTAGAAAGTTTTATAGTCGGCGATCAATTTGATCCCGCTACTCAGATGGCCGGTTTAGTTTCGAAATTGCAACGCGATCGGGTGAACACATATTTGGATCTCATCGGCCAAAATGGCGAAAAGTTGGTTTTTGGTGGCCAAAAAAGCGTTGGAGATGACCTTTTTATTAAGCCAACGCTGGTCGATAAGGTAAAAGCAGATTCGCGTTTGGCACAGGAAGAGATATTTGGGCCAGTACTTGTAGCGATCGATGCCAAAGATGCCGACGAGGCTCTCTCTATAGCAAATGGCACTGAATATGGGCTCGCTGCCTCGGTTTGGACCAGCAACATTGCCCGCGCTCACCAATTTGCTCGCAAACTTCGCGCCGGCACAGTTTGGATAAATACCTTTGATGCGCTCGATGTCATTACTCCTTTCGGTGGATTCGGTTCGTCGGGATCGGGCCGAGATAAATCTCTACATGCGTTAGACGCTTATAGCGCACTGAAAACTACGTGGGTGGATTTGAGTTAACTAAACGGGCGCTGCTGAAAGAATTGAAATTAAAGTGAGGCCAATTTGTCAAGGAGGAATTACGTTGAAGATGCAGGCGGCAGTATTGGATGGAGTGGGCGCAAAATTTGAAGTCCGCGAAGTGGAATTGGATTCCCCTAAAACTGGTGAGCTGCTAGTTAAGGTTGCCGCCAGCGGACTCTGCGCCAGCGATCTAAATGCAGTCGATGGGAAACGTACCTTGGTCCCCTTCCCCGCAGTAATTGGGCACGAAGCATCGGGCGTTGTTGTTGAAGTGGGACCAGATGTGAGTGGCTTCAGCGTTGGCGATCATGTGGTCATGTCGATCGTTCCGAATTGCGGCGTCTGTGACTACTGCAAAAGTGGACGTCCGAATTATTGCACCACTGCCGGCAGCGCTATGTCGGCGGGCGGTTTATTTGACGGCACAAGTCGCTTAAGCGCAAACGGTCAAAGACTCAATCATTTTTTAACTGTTGCATCTTTTGCGCAGTACACGGTCGTACCAGCATCGGGCGCGGTGGTAATTCCAATAGAGATGCCACTTGATAGGGCTGCACTAATTAGTTGCGCGGTGCTAACTGGCTATGGAGCGGTAATGAATACTGCAAAAGTGGAAGCTGGATCGCGGGTTGCAGTTTTCGGTTGCGGGGGTGTTGGGTTAAATATTGTCCAAGGAGCGCGAATCGCAGGGGCCAAAACCATCATTGCAATTGATGTAACCCAAGAGAAGCTGGAATTGGCCAAGAAAGTTGGGGCTACCCACTTAATTAACGCCACGACTTCGGATCCGATTTCCGAGGTCAAAAAGATCTGCGGCGGAGTGGATTATGCCTTTGAAGCGCTGGGGAGAGAATCCACGATTCAGCAAGCCTGGGGCAGCGTCGATGTCGACGGCACCTTGATTTTGGTTGGTTTGCTCAAAAGTGGAGCCAAAATCACTATTGATGCCAGCCCTTTTGTCAATGAGCAATCTATCAAGGGGTGCTATTTTGGCTCCTCGAACTTGCGCCTAGACGTTCCAGCGTTATGTAAAAGTTATCTATCTGGGGAACTATTCCTAGACGAACTCATATCAGAGCGGATAGGTTTGTCAGAACTTAACGTTGCCTTCGACCGACTACGGAAGGGAGAGGGTGCGCGAAACGTTCTGGTCTTTGAATAATTCAATTTGAATAATTCAATTTGAATAATTCACGGGGCCAGTTACGAATCGGAGTCAGGAGAAAAATCGCGACCTTGGGGTCAACAAGCGTATCTCAAGATCGGAAGAAAAAACCAAATATCACTTAAGCCTAATAGGAGGAAAATAGTGACTTTTTCAAAGTTTACTAAGGGATTAGTTGTGGCAGCGATGGCTGCATCACTTACGATCCCGGCGCTAAATCTCTCGGCATCGGCCGCGACTGACTGGAGCAAAGTAAAGACTTTGTCCGTCAGCAATGGCGGAATGTCGGCATTGATTGCCGCCTGTCAAAAAGAAGGTCAATTGAACGTCATTGCTCTGCCTCACTACTGGGCAAACTATGGCGACATGATCACTGGATTTAAGTCTGCCTACGGCGTCAAAATTGACGAGGCTAACCCAGAAGGTTCCTCGCAAGATGAGATCGATGCAGCTAATACCAATAAGGGAACCGCTCGTTCTCCAGACGTCTTTGACGTCGGTGTTGGTGTTGCAGTTGCGTATTCAGGAAAAGGCGTCTTTGCTCCGTACAAAGTGAAGAATTGGCAATATCTAACTGGTGCTCCACAAGCATCGGCTACTGGTGAATTCACCCCTAACTACACCGGAACCTTAACCATCGGTTACAGCGGAGATCTTGGGACGATTACCAGTCTTGATGACCTATTCCTTCCTAAGTTCAAGGGAAAGATTGCTCTTAATGGAGATCCGCAAGGTTCCAGTGCGGCCCTTAACGGTATCTTTATGATTAACAAGGCACTTGGTGGAACCTTTGATGATGTATCTAAGGGCGTAGCGTTCTTTAAGAAATTGAAGAGCCTTGGCAACTTCATCAACGTCAACCCAACTGAAGCCACCATTGCATCTGGCCAAACACCAGTCGTAATTGACAATGGCTACATCCAAGCCGGCGTTGTGAAGCAATTTGCAGCAGCGGGCAAAGTCTGGAAGATGTTCACGCCAGCAGCCGTTGGATCCACATACAACAGCGCAGTATCTGCGTGGGCGCCACATCCTGCATGTGCTCGCCTCTGGTTGGAATACACATTAAGCGAGACCGGAGCAAAGGTATTTGCCATCGGTGGAGCTACACCTACTAGTTGGGCCTGGCTCCTAAAGCGCGGCGTCGCCCCAGCCGCAGGAATCGCAGCGATTGGAAACAGCAAGGTCGTTGCTTCAAAGGCAACAGCCGATCAAGTCAATGCGGCTCGACTCTACCTAAAGACAGCATGGCCAGCAGCGGTTGGTTCATAACGAGGTATAGTCAATAAATGGTTCGATCCAATAACCCGAGAGCCGGCGCTGTCACAAGCAACGCCGGCTCTCGGTATTGGCGAGGAAAAGCTCCATACCTAGGAGTTCTGCCATTTTTATTTTTCTCAGGAATTTTTC
>JANXME010000290.1 GCA_025354785.1 Actinomycetes bacterium
CACTTGTGCAAAGTGCATGTCGGATTTAGAAACGGTAGATGATCCACGCGTACAAGAGATATTGCGAGTTTGCGTTACTGAAATTTTAGTAAGCGTGCGAAATACGATCGCTTATTTCAATAACACCCGACCAGAAGAGCCAATAACGGAAGTAATGATTTGTGGCGGTGGGGCCCAACTTCCTGGCTTTGCTGAAGCTCTCTCTGAAGTTGTCCAACTGCCAGTTCATGAGGCGGACCCCTTTGCCTTGGTCACTCCCTCCCGCAGAGTCAATCTCCGGAAGTGGCAAGAGAGCAGTAACGCATATTCAGTGGCGCTCGGATTAGCGATGCCTGCACTGTCGGCGTGAAACGCAGTGCAATGAGTACCAAAGTGGTTGGTAACGAACCGCGCGCGCGCCTGCTTCCGCCCGAAGTTCGCCAGCGTCGAAAGGCGAAGGTAATTCGGCGGCGACTGGCTCTTTTTGTCATTCTTATTGCCACTCTAACTCTCGGCGAAACAGAGTTGATTAGAGCTCAGTCACTTCAGGCACAAAGACAGTTATCCATTGCCCAAGAAAGTACTAAGTCCTTGGCCATGCAGCAGGACAAATATGGTGAAGTGCAAAAAATCCAGAGCGAAGTTGACACCATAAGCGCTGCCCAGGAAGTGGGAAGCTCAACCGAAATTGATTGGCGAGCCTACTTAATTTCGGTGCAGGCCACTCTGCCGCTCGACGTTAGCTTGGAGACAATCAACGTTGACTCTGCGACCCCGTTCTCTCCATACACGCAGGCGAGTGCGCCATTGCAAGGATCGAGGATTGCGACCTTGAGTTTTACCGCTAAGAGTGCAAATCTGCCAAAAGTTCCCGCTTGGTTGGTGGCGCTAACTTCACTTCCTGGTTACGCAGACGCATCGCCTGGGTCAGTCACTCGAAATGAGTCGGGCGGATACTTAGTGAGCATCACTATGCATATCAATGAAGATGCCTTCACTCACAGATTCACGGACGTGCTAGTAACATCATGAAAATCAAAAGTTCTGCAATTGTGGCCGTCAGTTCCATTATGCTAATTCTTTCTCTTGGATGGTTCCTAGGAATCGGACCCCAGCTTTCTAAAGTTGCTAGTACAAATGCCAAACGAAGCGCCATTGAAGTTCAAAATCTTGCCAGTCAAGCTCAACTCATCAGACTCAAAAGAGATTATGTAAATATTCTCCCCTTAAAGTTGCAGTTGGCCCAACTCAAGTCCTCTGTTCCACCAACTGCAGGGATACCAAGTTTCGTTTCGGAACTAAATTCTCTTGCCAGCGTCAATCAAGTCACAGTGAAATCGATCTCGGTCTCAGATGCCCGTCCTTATGTGGCGGCTCCAGCGCCTGCCGCCGGGAGTTCGGGAAGGGCGCCGAGTCCAGCAATTACCAACGCAAAGATCACAACTTCAAATTTCGTCCTAATACCAGTTCAATTTTCTATCTCCGGGGACTATTCCAAAGTCCTTAATTTCGTCCATGATGTCCAGAACGGTCAGCGGCTCTTTCTGATTTCAACATTTACAAGCGCTGGCGCTACTGATACCAAGTCTGCCCTGGCAAAAACTTCGAGTGGTCAATTGGTGGATTCCACCATAGGTGGCTTTGTCTATGTAATTCTCAATCAGTAGCGCCATAAACTCAGCGCAAATTGGAGCGGGCGACGGGAATCGGACCCGCGCTGTCAGCTTGGGAAGCTGACGTGATGCCATTTCACTACGCCCGCAAATCATCAGTTAGAGCCAATATACGCAAAATAAGCGCGTATTGGGCAAGCATAGACAGAGGGAGTAAAGTCGCCAATCATGTTGCTAAGTGATCGCGATATTCGCGCAGAGGTAAAGGCTGATCGGGTCCGGGTCGAGCCCTTCGATGAAGGGATGATTCAGCCTTCCAGCGTGGACGTCCGTCTAGATAAGTTTTTTAGAACCTTTGAAAACCACAAATACTCAGTCATTGACCCCTCGATCGAGCAAGGCGAACTTACGCGCGAGGTAGAAGTTGGGGCCGCTGAGTTTTTTATTTTGCACCCGGGTGAATTTGTCCTGGCAAGTACCTACGAGGTGATCACTCTGCCAGACGATATTGCAGGCCGGCTTGAAGGCAAATCCTCTCTTGGCCGGTTAGGTTTACTCACCCATTCAACGGCTGGCTTCATCGACCCCGGATTTTCCGGCCACATTACTTTGGAACTTTCAAATGTCGCTAATTTGCCTGTGAAACTCTTTCCTGGAATGAAAATTGGTCAGCTTTGTCTCATCAAACTCTCATCTCCTGCCGAACATCCCTATGGTTCGGCTCTCTATGGTTCTCGTTACCAAGGCCAGCGCGGTCCGACCCCGAGCCGTTCTTGGATGAATTTTCACCAGAGCGATATTAAATAAAAGGGAGTAAATTAGTACCATGTCCACTACCGTAATTCTGATCGCAGTTCTGGTTCTTGTCGCACTCTTTATTGTCACGCTTTATAACCGATTAATTCGGCTAAATGTCACGGTTGACGAAGCCTTCGCGCAAATTGAAGTTCAATTGAAGCGCCGTTCGGATCTGATTCCCAATTTGGTCGAAACAGTCAAAGGCTACGCAGCCCATGAGAGCACGACCTTCGAAAAAGTGGTGGCAGCGCGTGCTAAAGCAACAACGGCGTCAGGGGTTGCCGATGTGGCAGCCGCAGACGGGATGTTGACGCAGGCGTTGCGGGGATTGCTCGCCGTGGCGGAGGCATATCCGGATTTGAAAGCGTCCACGAACTTTCTAGCCTTGCAGGAAGAGCTATCTACTACAGAGAACAAGGTTTCTTTCGCCCGTCAGTATTACAACGATAACGTGCGGGCACTCAACACTGCTGTAAAAACCATCCCCACATCATTTTTTGCAGGTATGGCGAAAGTCGGATCACGAGTGTTCTATGAGGTTGAAGATCCACAATCTCGCCAAGCGCCAAACGTAAAGTTCTAGCCAACAACGATGGCAGGGGTATCTTTTCGCGCCTCAGAGGCGGCC
>JANXME010000318.1 GCA_025354785.1 Actinomycetes bacterium
CATCATCCCCGCATCGACGACGAGTCTGGCGCTTGTAGTGCGACCGGAAGCATCTTTTTCCAGAACCTCCACTGATTTGATCGCCTTGGACCACTTGGGATATTGAGAAATATCAAAAAGTAAATTTTGAATCACGCCTACAGATGAATCGATTGAAATAGTTCCACTCGTCATATCAGCCATGGGTACAGGTTACCCCTTCCCCAAATGTGCTTCTTCTCGCTAGCGTAAGGGCATGAATGAAGTGACTACTCCTGCCCTTGTTCCCTCCGCCACCGCCGGAAATCTAACTAATTTGGTTGCAGAAAGGGCTTGGTTTGAGCCAGAGCGCATAATGCTCTCCCGCCCTTTGGGCGAGGGTTGGCAAAGCGTTACCGCTCGCGAGTTTGAGGCAGAGGTACGGGCCTGCGCTAAGGGCCTGATTGCAAGTGGAATAAATATCGGCGATCGCGTGGCAATCATGGCGCGTACCCGTTATGAGTGGACGATTCTGGATTTTGCAATCTGGTTTGCCGGGGGTTGTGTTGTACCCATTTTTGAAACTTCTTCAGCCGATCAAGTCAATTGGATCCTAAGTGACTCCGGTGCCGTTGCCATCGTTGTAGAAACCCCTGTCCTAGCGGAGCTAGTTGCGCCCGTGCTACCTGAGCAGACAAAGAAAGTTTGGACAATCACCGACGACGTATTGCATGTGCTAACTCAAGCCGGACATTCGATTCCCGACGAGGAAATTGATCGGCGTCGTAACGCGCTGGTTCCAGATACATTGGCAACTCTCATCTATACCTCCGGCACAACGGGACGCCCAAAAGGTGTGCAGTTAACCCATGGAAATTTTTTGGCCGAATGTGGAAATGTTGTTGAAGGCGCTGCAGATCTTTTCCTAAAACCTGGCGGATCTACGCTTCTCTTTCTGCCAGTGGCTCACGTATTTGGTCGAATGGTACAAATCGGCGCTGTGCGCGCTGGTCTACATATGGCTCATTGCGGTGATCCATCCGGAAGGTTGCCGATCGATCTGGCCTCGTTTAAACCAACTTTCTTTTTGGCAGTGCCTCGAATATTTGAAAAAATCTACAACGGATCCGAAGCCAGAGCAGAAGCCGCTGGTAAAGGCTCAATATTTCGCAAGGCCGCGGCTGTGGCTGTTGAGTACAGCCAGGCGATGGATAAAGGCAAGATCCCTCTACCCCTTGCCCTTAAACATAAACTCTTTGATCGCCTGGTTTACGCCAAAATTCGCAACGGAATGGGCGGAAAGGTAGAGGCGGCAATTTCAGGTGGCGCACCATTGGGTGAAAGGCTCGGACATTTCTACCGTGGCGCTGGAATTCGAATTCTCGAAGGGTATGGACTTACGGAAACCACAGCCGGTGCGACGCTAAATCTCACCCAGCAGCACCGAGTTGGATCAGTTGGTCGACCAATCCCCGGCACTTCAATTCGAATTGGTGAAGATGGCGAGGTGTTAATCAAGGGCGGGATCGTCATGCGCGGCTACTGGCAGAACGAAGCCGCTAATGAGGAAGTTTTTACCTCAGATCGCTGGTTCAGATCTGGTGATTTGGGCAGGATTGATGGAGACGGTTTTCTTTACATTGTTGGGCGAAAGAAAGAGTTGATAGTAACTTCTGGCGGAAAAAATGTGGCTCCGGCAGTTTTGGAAGATCGTTTGCGAGCCCACCCGCTGGTTAGCCAATGCATGGTCGTTGGCGATAACAAGCCATTCATTGCGGCGCTAATTACTCTTGATCTGGATTCGCTTAAGCCATGGATTTTGATTCATAAGAAAGAGGGCATCCCCTTAGCCGAACTTGCCAATGACCCCGATTTAAATGCCGTTATCCAAACTGCAGTAGATGAGGCAAATAAGGCAGTCAGTCGCGCTGAATCAATTCGGAAATTTAAGATACTACCTGTTGACTTCACGATTGCCGGAGGCCATTTAACGGCCAAACTCTCCATCAAGCGCCACGTCGTGGCCCAAGAGTTTGCAAACGAAATCGAAGCTCTCTTCAACTAGATCTGACAATGTCCCCAATGCAGCGCACGAACCTGGCACAGGAGCTCCACGATGGAATCGCACAAGATCTGGTGGGTTTGGGTTACTCACTTGACCTACTTTTAGCGGCCCCAAATACTCCTGCGCAAACCAGAATTGATATTCGATCGCTGCGTTTTACATTGACTGATATATTGGAAAAAGTTCGCAGCGAAATCCACCAACTTCGCAGCTCGTCGGCTGATACGTTGGCGCAAAGCATTCGGCGCTCCGCAGAGAATATTTGCGTGCAATTCTCTTGGGACTTTCAAATAAAAGAGGTTCCGATAGCCGCGGAGAGCGATATTGGCTATGAAATATTGCAAATTGCTCGAGAAGTACTTCGCAATATTGCGACACATTCAGGTGGCACCGTCGTTAACATCAAAATGTGGGCCTCGACGGAGTCTGTGCATTTAGAAATAAGCGACGATGGCAAAGGTGGCGCCCAGGAGAGTCCAACTCGATATGGAATTGTGGGCGCACGCACCCGGGCCGCGAATCTGGGCGCATCATTGGAGATCCAATCCACGGGCAGTGGAACCCGCGTTTATTTGTGCGTACCCATAGAATCTGCATAACTTATTAGCCATATGCCAAAAGACACTCTCACTGTTCTCGTCATCGATGACCATCAGGTCGTTAGAGAGGGGGTGCGCAGCGCCCTGGCGCGGGCCGGTTTCTCGGTAGTGGGAGAAGCGGCTTCCAAAAACGAAG
>JANXME010000032.1 GCA_025354785.1 Actinomycetes bacterium
TAACTTTGACGAAGCCAACTTCGACCTCGCCCGGGGCTTGGACTTTTTCATCCTCAAACACCGATATTGCGACTTTAAACGGAACGACTTTGACCCCGGTTGGAATCGGAACTTCAATTATCACCGCATCGCAAGCACATATTGGAAATTATGCATCGGCAAAAACATCAATGACCCTCACGGTGCAGGGTGTGATTCCAACAGTGGGATCTTTGGCTAATCTCACAACACCTCTCACGACAACCCTCTTGGTGATAACCCCACCAACTTCTAATTCGACTGGCACCTGGACCTACACCTCTTCTGATCCAACGGTTGCTACGGTAACTAATGGAGTAATCAAAACTCTTAAGTTTGGAACGACGACGATTACCGCAATTCAAGCCGCTACAAGTACTTTCAACCCATCAGCACCAGTAACTATGCTCGTTACCATTTTCGGAAATCCAACGCTGGGCGCCTGGTCTGGCATTGATAAAGTCGTAAAAGATCCAGATTTTTCGCTAAATCCGCCTACTTCTAACTCAAATGGCGCTTGGAGTTATCTCTCTTCTAATCCCAGCGTGGTAGAAATCGTAAATGGTTTGGCGCGAGTTAAGGGTGCGGGTCAAGCGGTGATAACTGCCAATCAGGCCGCGACTCCAATATGGGCGGCTGCTTCGGCGCAGATGACGATTCATGTTTTTGGGGCAATTCCTGTTCTAGGTCCATTCCTGCCGATAACTGCAACTGTTGGGGATCTTCCCTTGACAATTAAAGCACCGACTTCTGATTCAGTCGGCGGCTGGGTCTTCACTTCTTCGGATAATAAAGTTGCCACAGTTAGCGGTGCGGCACTTAGCGCAATTGGTGCGGGCACCGCGACCATCACAGCTACCCAAAGTCCATCTGGTATTTATTCTCAATCTAATACTGTATCTACAACAATTACTGTAAAGGCGAAACCAATACCAACACCATCGCCTACACCTTCAACGACTCCAACACCGACACCAAAGCCAACTTCCACGGCCTCTCCAATCCCGACTCCTAAACCAACGCCGACACCTTCTCCGACACCTACGCCGTCTCCGACTTCTAAAGTTGCAGATTTCGCAAATTTGAAAATTGCATTTGGAACTGTGGCCCCGGCAATTGCTTTTCCGATTACTGGCTCGGTAGCGCCATGGACGCTGAAATCTTCAAATTCTGCGGTTGTTACTTTTGTCGACACAATTATTCAAATGCGCGGTCCGGGCATTGCCACGATTACCGCAACTCAGGCGGCGACCGCCAACACGCCTTTGATAAAAAAGACTTTCACGATTGAAGTTTTGCCCCCAGCCCCAGCCACCGTTGCGCCAGTAATTAGGGTCAGTGCCAAGGGCAAGATCATCACCGTCTCGGTGACTGGCGCGGTCGCGAAAGTGACGATAGATGGAGCATTGGCCAAGGTAGGTGCCAATACGGTGAAAGCAGGAATCCGAAAGGTCTCTATTTCAATCAGCGGCAAAGTGGCCTACTCGAAGGCGTTCACCATCAAATAGCGCTTAACCCGACTCTCATTGCGTCGGAGTTGTACGAAATGTCCGTTTTGTCCTATCTTCGCGACAAAGTGCCTTATCATTCGTAGTACCAGGTAGAGGAAGCGACGGCTGCCTCTGCTCCATAAAACCGGTTAAAAAGGATCCATTTCGTGGCTAAGAAATCTGTAGTTGAGGCAGGTCCAATGGTTTGGACTGTTGCCGAACTCGGTGCTTTCTACACAGAGCACCGCTCAGAACTTCTTTCTCATGCCAACCGCGTCCTCAAAGATTCTGCAAAAGCTGAAGAAATTACCCAAGATGCGCTAATAAAGTTCATGTTGGCCGCTCCCGAATTGGAGTCCAACGAACACGGGCTTTCTTATCTTCACCGCACCATCGAAAATTTATGCATCGATCTTTTCCGTATGGAAGGTCGGCGACCAAATCTAGTTGTATTAGATGATGCGACTGCTGAAATTGAAGCGGCCTGGCAAGATAACGGCGATCACTCATTGGCCATTAGCGCTGCAGAGGATGCCGCAATTATTCGTCAAGCCCTAGCTTTACTTTCTCCCGCCGAACGTGCCGCACTTGTTATGTGGGAAGTTGAAGGTCGCTCTACTGAGGAGATCGCCGCAGAGTTGGGCATCAAGACATCTGCAGTACGTCATACTCTCTCTCGTGCCCGCGCTTCACTTCGTCGGATTCTTTCAGAGTTGGTTATTGATGAAGAGCGTGGCTTAACTGCCCTTGATCTTCTCTCCACGACCTACAAAAAGGCCGCGGTTGTCGCTAAAAAATCTTCCAAGGTTGCTCTCTCACTTGCTTTAGTTCTACTTGGCTTCTTGGGTTTCAATTCGCTTTCTGGCAATACGGGCAAGACAGCAATTAATACTCCAGTTGAAATTGCTGCCGGCCCTGTTGCTGGCGCGACTTCAACTTCGAATTCTCCATCTCCTACCGCCGCCGCTCAGACCAATTCTCCCGCCCCACAAAAAGTCGCTGCCAGCCTCACGCCATCAATTTCTATCGCCACCTCAGCCACTGCCCCCAAGAAACCAGCCTCTGCCCCTAATAGTGTTGCAATTAAGGGCGCGCGGATCTCCTTTGTTGGCTTGGATCAGGATGGAATTCCTACAGGATTCACGATCACGGATTCAAATAATAAAGCGGGCAAACTTTTCGTCAGCCACGATGCCCCCACTTTGACCGACGGGGGAATTACCCTTCGCAACACCGCCATGACCTCAAATGGTGGCCCAAATGTCCTAATTTCGCAGACCATTACCGTTGACGGATCTGGAACCACCTATGAAGCCACGGTTGCTGCTGGAATTAATGGCAATTGGAACCAACTTAACCTGGCCGCTACTTCGGTTAATACCGAACGCCTTCTAAATGGTCAATATTTGATGACTGTTACCTTTATTATTGACTCCGCTACCAGCTCTGATTTCCTCTTGGCAACCAATGGCAACGGGTATGATCTGATCGCGGCTCCGAAGGCTATTACCACTCGACTCCTTCTCACACCTGGTAAGACGCAAATTCTTGCCCAGGCCGTCTCAGTTTCTGAAGTACGAAAGGGAGTAACCGCATGATCTCCCTACCTAACTTTCCTCACCGGGTCCGGATACACGGTGGGGGATTTGATGCATCAGCACGTGCGATGCATCGAAAAGCCGCAATCGAGATGGTCTCGATCGCGACAATCGAAAGGATACAAATGTCTACAAAGACAACTCTCAAGCGAGTCTCGCTTGTAGCTGTTGCTGCT
>JANXME010000324.1 GCA_025354785.1 Actinomycetes bacterium
CCGACGACGACGGAATTATGAGTTCCGGGCTCTAACCTACTGAGCTACCGCCCCCGTGGGGAATCATATTGCAAACTTGGAGGGCTAATTTACTTCCAAAATTGAGATTGCCTGCATAGGGCAAACAATTATCGCCTCTTCAAGTTCTTGGGAAAGTTTCTCCGATACCTCAAAAGTCACAAGTGGAGTTGAGGCATCCCTTCTAAGGCTTTGTTTGCCGTCCGTGTCAAGGGAAAAGATGTGTGGAGCACTAATCGCGCACTCGCCTTTATCTCTACAGCTAATCAAATCTAATTTGACTCTCACTTATTTAGCCTCACCGTCAGTGAATCTAAGTGCCTAAAACTGATGATGGGTAGCCAATTCGGTTCTGGCGAGATTACTTCGGCACTCGGGAATCGTTGAAAAAAAGTTGATAAAGCTAGCTGCGCTTCAACGCGAGCCAATGGGGCGCCTAGGCAAAAATGTGCTCCTCGCCCAAAGGCAATGTGGCGATTGGAATCGCGTGCAATATCAAATTGCAATGAGATTTACGGTTGTTCCAAAACCAGTCAGGAAAACGAAGGTAAGTAGTGAAATCATCTCTTGATGTGAAAGTTCACCTTCCTTATTCAACTCTCCCAATCGTGTAATCAAATCATCGCGTGGGTCAGCCAGCCGCTTGAGCACCATTTCGTCAAATAATGCCTCAATTTTAATAGTGCGGTATGGGCGGGAGGAGGGACTTCATTGAGAATTGGTCCGACGTTTCCAGGGTATGCACCCAGTTCGTCGGCGAGAATTTTGAATTCCTCTTCCCTTCCACTTTCAATGCCGAGTAGGTCGCAAATTATGGCGAGAGGAAGGGGGTAAGCGAAATCCTTTAGGAGATCAACCTCGTTACTTTCACCTGCAAGAACTAGAAGCTGGTCAATCCTTTTCTCAATTACGGGGCGCATCCGAATTGCTAGACGGCCTGAAATATATTCCTTTAAATATCCGCGAGATTGAGTGTGCACGGGAGGATCTTCAAAGCCGTAAACTAACCACATTCCAACTTCTTTGCTCCAGAAAGGTTCATTGCGATTTCGCAGGAACTCTTAGAGTGGATAAGGGTCGGTTAACTTTCCTTTGGCGTATGAAGCAAGAGCAGACTCAAGGTTAAAATTATTTGTCACCGCCACCCAGCGAGGCTAAATTCATAGTAGAGAATTGTCAACGATTAACAGAGGTTTGCCCAAGAAATCCCTTTAGAATGTGCTAATGAAATCTCAAGCCGTCCTGCTACGTAAAACTGGCGCGCCCCTGCCATATGCAGGTTCTTCGGCCATGGAGATTGTTGAGATCGATCTCGCACCTCCTGGCGAGGGCGAAGTGTTGGTGCGAATCGAAGCGGCGGGTATATGCCATTCGGATTTATCTACAGTAAATGGCAGCCGGGCAAGACCTGTACCGGTGATATTGGGCCATGAATCTGCTGGCATGGTCGTCGGGATTGGGGGTGGAGTTAATGATTTACGGGTTGGTGATCACGTAACTTCAATATTCTTGCCAAGTTGTGGCAAATGTGTTGAGTGCCTCGGCGGGATTCCAGCCCATTGTTCAATCGCGGCGGCAGCAAATGCGCGCGGCGAAATGATTACAGGTGGGTCAAGAATCTCTGTCAGCGGTGAAAAAATTCTTCATTACAACGGAGTCTCTTGCTACAGCCAATACGCAGTTATGGATCAAAGATCGCTTATAAAAATTGATGATGATATTCCATTTGATATTGCAGCTCTCTTTGGTTGCGCGCTATTAACGGGAATCGGCGCGGTTCGCAATTCGTCACATGCGCAGCCGGGACGCTCACTTGGGGTATGGGGGTTAGGCGGAGTTGGTCTAGCGGCGATCATCGGCGCGGTTATTGCCCAATCTTCACCAATTATTGCTATAGATCCAGTGGCTTCTAAGCGAAAGTTAGCGTTGGATCTCGGCGCCGACTTTGCAATTTCTCCCGATGATGAGATCCGTGATTTGGTTCCGGAGGGTGTGGTGGTTGCAATAGAAGCGGTCGGAAGAGCGGCATCGCTTAAACAAGCCTACGACGCAACTGCGCGCGGCGGCACGACGGTAACAGTTGGCCTACCCTCGGCTTCGGAAATGTTCTCTATCTCCGCTCTTTCACTGGTTGCGGATATCAAGACGATAAGAGGTTCGTATTTGGGATCGGCGAATCCAAGAGTAGATATTCCGGAGTATGTCGAATATTGGCGCGCAGGGAAATTGCCGGTCGAGAAACTTCTAAGCGCAACTCTGCCAATGTCAAAAACTGCAGAGGCAATGGATTTGCTAACTTCGGCGCAGGTGGTGCGTCAGGTGATTCATCCACACGAGAACTAAATTACCCAAGCCCATGCCAAAGCGCCGCGCGGTCTTCATTTCAATTGTGCTTTTACTCTCGTGTGCCGCGAATTCGCCCTCGGCATACGCATCACCTATCTATGCATTTCCAGTTTCGGGGTGCGCGGTAACCTACGCTCACTCGCACCACGATTACCCGGCGACAGATATTTTGGCCAAAACTGGTTGCAAATTCGTGGCCACAACTTCAGGGGTAATTGATGAAGTAAATCGGAGTGATAAGTTCAGCTGGAAGACGAATCTGGGCTCCCAGCGCGGCGGGCTTTTTGTTTCTATCTTGGGAGATGACGGAGTGCGTTATTACGGTTCTCATTTGAGCAAAATTGCGCCCGGTATTGCCCCTGGGGTTCGGGTTAGCACCGGCGATCTGCTGGGGAATATCGGGAGTTCGGGAGATGCGAAAGGTACATCACCGCATGTTCATTATGGAATTTCATGGCCCACGGTGGCAGATATCTGGTGGGTTCGACGCGGCGAGTTATATCCATGGAAATATTTGGATGCGTGGAAGATTGGCAAGGATATTTCACCTGCTAAAGCAATCACCGCGCTAAAAGTAAAGCTCGGTGAAGTTCCAAAGGAGCCAAAGAAATGAGCAGTTCACTATTTGATTTGAGCGGAAAGGTCGCAATCGTTACGGGTGGCAACGGGGGAATTGGACTCGGTTGCGCCAAAGGGTTAGCGCAATCTGGGGCATCAATTGCAATCTGGGCTCGCAATACTGAGAAAAGTGCGAGCGCAGTTAGAGAATTAGAAGCCCTAGGTGCCCGCTCCATGTATTGCAGTGTAGATGTTACTGATAGAAAACAGATTGACGCGGCAGTCGCAGAAACCGTTGCCGCATTTGGGGGAATTGACATCTTGGTGGCAAATGCGGGAATAAATCTGCGCAAGCGCCCCGAGAGTTTTAGTAGTGGAGAGTTCACGGGTGTCATGATCGGCAATGTAACTTCGGTTCTTGAATGTGCACAAGCGGTATATCCGCAAATGAAAGAGCGCGGTGGCGGAAAGATAATCACAATTGGATCCATGACAAGTATTTTTGGTTTCGGCATCTCTGGCGCATATGCGGCATCGAAAGGCGCTGTAGTTCAACTTTCCAAAAGTTTGGCGGCAGCCTGGGGGGCTGACAATATTCAAGTAAACGCAATTTTGCCCGGCTGGATAAAAACAGATATGACTATCGAAACGCGCGGAATTCCAAGTGTCACAGAGCAGGTATTAATGCGAACGCCAGCAGGAAGATGGGGAGTTGCCGGTGATTTAGCGGGCGCTGCAATTTTTTTGAGTAGCAGCGCATCTGATTTCATCACGGGAACTGCAATTCCTGTTGATGGTGGTTTCTCTTCCACGCTTTTTTTGGTAGATCCACCCTCTAATTAAAAAATCCCCCAAGTTGCCTTGGGGGATTTTTGCTACTTGCGTAGCGAAAGTGGTGTGACTAGTTAGCGTTTACAGCGTCAGCCTGTGGGCCTTTTGGACCCTGGACGACCTCAAACGAAACTGACTGACCCTCTTCAAGGGACTTGTAACCATTTCCTTGGATTGCTGAGTAGTGAACGAATACATCTTGTCCGCCACCATCAACTGCAATGAAACCGAAACCCTTTTCAGAGTTGAACCACTTAACTGTGCCTGTTGCCATGTTTTTACTTTTCCTTCGATATGTGGGGTGAGCGAGAAAT
>JANXME010000093.1 GCA_025354785.1 Actinomycetes bacterium
AGATTTCGGAGTACGTCCCAGCAATTCCTTCCAGGCAATTGGAAGATCTGGATTGAGAATCACTGCATCGCATGCAAATCGCTCTCCTTTGTCAGTGATAACTGCCTGTGCGCGACCGTTGGAGTGTTCGATCGCTGAAGCGGTCGTTTCATATTTGAACTGGACTCCATGTTTCTGCGCCGCTGCTGCTAGCGCACGAGGCAAGGCATGCATTCCACCTTCCGGAAAGAAAACCCCATTTACCGAATCCATATATGCAATTACCGCATATATCGCTAAAGCTTGTTGCGGGCTCACTCCTGCGTACATTGCCTGAAAGGAATAAACTTTTTGAAGCCGCGGATCTTTTAAGTACTGGTTGACTTTCGGTGCCAATTTTCGAAATGCTCCTATGGCAATAAGCCGAGCTAAATTAGGGGTGAGTAAATTAAGTGGCGAATCAATATTTCTATCAATAAAATCATGCATCTCGTATTTGTATAGTTTGGTGACGAAATCCACGTATTGGCGATAGCCGGCCGCCTCGGCAGAACTCACTTTCTCAGCAATCTCAGTTTCCATTTGTGCAGTATTGGCGTGAACATCAATCGTAGATCCGTCATGATAAAAGGCCCGATAGAGTGGTGAGACAGGTTTGAGGGTCAGCCAATCCTTCATCTCCTCGCCTACGCAATTGAAAGCGTCGCTGATGAGGCTCGGCATTGTCAGGACAGTTGGGCCTGTATCAAATGAATAGCCCTCTTTTTTGAGCAAACCATTGCGTCCACCGGGAACCTTTTCTCTTTCTATTACAGTGACGGATCTTCCTGCGCCGGCTAGTCGAAGTGCCGCACTCAGACCGGCCAGACCGGCGCCGACAATGACTATTTCATCCGATGGCCCCTGAATACGTTTTGCCACTAAAGAGTCCTGTGGACTGCAGTGGAGGCGAGCTCAAGCAAAAGGGCGCGCGAGTGAGAATTTATTTCATCTCTATTCAGCGCATCGATCGCAGTTGAAGATAGTTTTTCAATGAGTTCTTCAACGTGAGATCGAGCGCCCGTATCGATAATTACTTGGCGTAGTTCTTCAATTCCTTCGTGGGTAAGAGTCTTGGATCCAAAATTCTTTGCAATGATGAGATCTTGACTCTCGTTGGCGCGATCTGCTGTCATCGCCATCAGTACCGTTCTCTTGCCCTCACGTAAATCATCCCCGGCTGGTTTTCCCGTAACTGCTGAATCTCCAAAGACTCCAAGGAGGTCGTCTCGCAATTGAAAGGCCTCACCTAGTGGGAGTCCAAATTCTGAAAATATCGCTACATATTTTTGACGTTGACTCTCATTTTCAATAGCAAGTGACGCGCCGAAATGCAGTGGACGTTCAATCGTGTATTTTCCGGATTTATAGCGAGCAATTTTTAATGATCGTGCAACACTCTGAGTCGCGAGCCCTTGTTCATGTATATCGAGGAATTGACCTGCCATCAGTTCTACTCGCATTTCATCATGCACAGCAAGAGAGCGCATGAGAGCGGATTCGGTGATCCCACTCTTGTGCAACATCTGATCAGACCACACGAGCGCTAGGTCTCCTAGAAGAATGGCCGCAGCTGACCCGTAACGGGCAGCCGAGCCCAGCAATTCTTCATTTTGATGAATGCCTTCGAACCAGCGATGAATAGAAGGTCTTCCGCGCCGCGTGTCCGAGGCATCCATTAAGTCATCATGAATGAGAGCGCAGGCTTGAAGAAGTTCCAGACTCGCCGCTGCCGCAATAACGCTTTCGTCATCTTCTCCACCAGATGCCAAGTACCCGCAATAGGCAAAGAGAGGACGAAGACGCTTGCCTCCATCTAAGAGAAATGAATTAATGGCTTCTGCCACTGGCACAAGTTCACTGCCGATGTCGCTCAGATAAGAAGTTTGAGAGGCAAGATAACTCGTGAGGTCTCGTTGAACACGGATGCGAATGTCTGCTAGGGCGCGCTGGGGTTCGTGGGTCACGAAGTAACGGTACCCTCACTCTTCTCGAAGCGCGAAAGGAGAGGCATTGACTACCTTTTCTTTTGAATTCTTCCCACCTAAAGATTCCGAAGGCGAAAATCGACTCTGGGCAACTATTGCTGAACTTGAGGAACATGCACCTGACTTCATTTCCGTTACCTACGGTGCCGGGGGATCTACCCGTGACCGCACGACGAGAATAACCTCGGAGATAACTGCACGAACGAGTATTCCAACTGTGGCGCATCTGACATGTGTCGGGTCAACCCGCATTGAATTAGCTGCGATTCTGGATACTTACAAGAACGTCGGAATCAAGAGCATTCTTGCTTTGAGAGGGGATCCTCTTGGGGGACCTAGGGCGCCATGGATATCTACCCCTGGGGGCTTCAATCACGCCGATCAACTTGTCAGTCTTGCCGCTGAGAGGGGGGATTTCGCAATCGGCGTTGCTGCGTTTCCTGACGGTCACCCAGCATCTCGAGGCAACAGTGAACAAGACATTGAAGTCCTTTTGCGTAAAGAAGAACTCGGTGCGACTTTCGCCACTACGCAATTCTTTTTTGACGTGCACAAATGGATTGAACTAGTCGAAAGACTCTCCGCTCGCGGTTCGACGATGCCAATAATCCCCGGCATCATGCCGGTTGCATCCGTGAAGCAATTGCTGCACATGGCTGATTTGGGTGGAACAGAGATACCAAGCAAGATTCGCGATCGGTTTACCGAACTTGCCGACGATATGGTTGCCGTCCGAGCGTTAGGTGTTGAAATTGCTACCTACCTTTGCCAAGAATTATTGGCGGCTGGTGCACCCGGATTACATTTTTATACAATGAATAGTTCCAGTGCAACTAAAGAAATTTATGCAAACTTGGGATTTGGGAAATGACCAAAGATTTTGAAGGATTTCTATCTCAATGGAGTTCGCTGCATGGTGAAGCGCATGTAAAAG
>JANXME010000105.1 GCA_025354785.1 Actinomycetes bacterium
TCTCCAGTATCATGAGAAGTGGTACTGCGACCAGCGTGTACTAGTGTTCCTCCACCGCCGCGACCAGTGTGAATAAGAACCTTGGGTGGCTTTGGCTTCTTCCAGACGCGAGAAACGCCTCCAGAAATTCCACCCTCTTCGGCGACGGTTTCTCCGACCTTATTGAAGAAGTTACCTGCAACTTCTACCTTTAAAGCGTCTAGGACAGTCACAACCTTACCGGCAATGGCTTCCTCAATAGCATTCTTGAACGCTACTGCGTCCTTTGCTTCGGCATGCTTGACAACTGACATTTGATATTCCTTAAGTATTTGGTTATGCACCAAGTTGCTGTTGAACACGATTATTTAGGTCTTGGGGATTTTGAGCTGGCTGCTGAGCTGGCTGACCCGGAGGTGCGGGCTGTTGCTGCGCTCCCGGGATTGCTGGCTGAGGTGGTGGCGCATTAGCTGCTGCCTTTTCAGCTTCCTTCGCCATTTCATCATTCTCCTCATCCATCTCTTTCTCCATATCATCAATTTCTTCTTCGTCAAACATCAAGACATGTTCTTGTACCCAACGCTTAGAGAAGAAACGACCAATGAATGGGTCTACCATATTTAGAACATTGACACGGTTTGTTAGAAGCTCCGCTTCCTTAAGTTCCGTGAAATTATTGTCCTTGATAAAGTCGTAATAGATGTCTTGCTTGAAGTCATTCCATTCGTCTACCGTACAGACGCCCTTTAGGGTCAACTGACGAGCTAGAAGCTCATCAAAGAGAATAGAGAAGCGAGAACGAAGCTTATCAACAAACTTGTCAAACTTCAGTTCATCACGCGTGATTTCTGAAGAACGACCTAGAGAGAAACCCTGATTAGATTCAAGACGAGAAGTTGGAACTCCGAGAGCCTTATAAAGCTTCTTTTCAAAGTACAAAACATCTTCCATCTGACCAAGGTTTTGACCGGCAGGTAGAGTGGTGATTTCCGTAGACTTACCTTCGCCACGGCGAGGCATCCAGAAATCTTCTAGCATGGACATGTGACGAGTCTGGTCCTTGACTTCTCCAGTACCGGCATCGTAGACAAGCTTATTTCTAAACTTATTCATGATATCTTTTAGATACTGCTCTGCCTTCATCTTAGGCATGTTACCGACGTCAACGTAGAATACGCGACGTTCCGGAGCGCGAGAAACTCTATAGATTACAGTTGCATCTTCAACGAAACGCAACTGATTCATAGGGCGAATTGCCTTATGAAGATATGAGAGAACTGTGGATTTAGATGGATCGAATAGACCAGACGTTAGATGAACAACTGAATCTTCAGACATCTTGATGCCGCCAGCAAAGCTGCCAACGATCTGTGGTGACTGAGTAGAAGAATTGACAATCTTTTCATTGTAGATATAGAACGTGTCGATACGATCAATGACTTCGACACCCTGATCATTCTTCTTCTTGGTAATATTACGAATCTTGCGAATACGACGAGGATCAATATAGATCAGCTGCTGAATACCGTCGCGAGGGTTTTCCTTGTCGATGACAACGTTGTAGTAGCAACGACCATCGACGTACCAACGACGGAATATTTCTGAGCCGAAATTATTGAAGTCAAGAAGCTTAAGAATTTCATGAAACTCATCACGAATCATCTTTTTGATCTTGTCGTCAGTATCTAGATTTTCTAGCTTGATACGAACGACTTGACCATCTTCGTCATGAACGATTGCTTCATTGATAATGTCTTCGATTGCAGATTCCATTTCTGGCTGCATAGACATCGTGCGATACTTGGAGATTAGATCTACTTCTGTACGGTAGGTTCCGTCTAGATCTACATAGATGCCGTAGTGGGCACCCGTTTGAATATTAATAGCACCATCTTCAAGATTCGGGGCGATGGGACTTTCCGGTAACGGCTTATCCTCGTCCTTTCTTGAAATCTTAAATCCAAAGAGTGAAATGCCCTCTGCCATTATGCCTTCTCCACTTTTATCATATTATATTTCTTACCGAGATTATGTGAATTACCCATCATCGCAATTGACACTTTCTTTCTCCACTCTTCAGAGCGCGGCATACCTTTGTTAGAAGGTCTTTTTAATTTTCCTTCTGATATTAATTTTTTCATAGTATTTGATTTCTTTTGTAGAGTTTCTTGAGACTGTTTCCTCCCAAGATTAGCTTCTCTACTTACAGCACTATGAATTTCTCCATGATTTTTCAAACCGGATAAACCATGCCAAGCTAACTTATCCTGCCAATATCCATGTTCTTCATATAATTTCTTATGAGCTTCAGCATGTTCTTCTACAGTAAGTAAAACCACATTAGACGGGTCATAGGTTCCACCCATATGACCCGGCATCATTCTATGTTTATGAAAAACCATAATATAGAATGATGTATGATTATAGACTGCTGTCGAGCCAATACTGGAACGCTAACGTTACGGTGAATTCTTCAATTGTATCATTTGCTGCCCAATCTACTTCAATTGGAGAGACGTCTACCGGGAACATACCGATGATCTGGTATGTCTTGATAATGTCACCGGTCTTAGAGAAATGGGTGATGAGGGCATCTGTACCATATCCACCATCAACAACGTCAGCAGATGGAATACGAACGTTTCCGATTGGATCATTAAGACCGTTGATCCATTGCTCGAAAGCATTTCGGATTACGAAGTCTTCATCGTTTATGATCTGTACTGTCCAATCAGCGTATGTGCGATTGCCAGCTAGCTTGACTTCACGACCAAAATATTGCATAGGAACAATACCGATCGTAGAGCCGGGAAGCTGTGCTGCCTTGACCAAGAATCTGCTCTTAGCACCAGCCACACCACCAAGGCTTACAAAGCCGGGGAACTGTAGCTGCGCTTCGAACAAATTAGGACGAG
>JANXME010000126.1 GCA_025354785.1 Actinomycetes bacterium
TGATTTCGAATGGACTGCTGATGAATCGCAGAGGCGCAAATTGTGGAGCGCTCGCCACAATTCGCACTGGGCGACCCTGGCTGCTTTCCCTGGGATGAAAGGGGTGAGCACTGATATGGCCGTGCCACTATCTAGGTTGGCAGAGGCGGTGACTATGGCGGAAGAAACTTTAGCCCAGCATAGATTTCCGTATTCAATACTGGGGCACGTAGCAGATGGAAATTTCCATTGCCAAATAATTACTGATCCTAATTTGCCGCAAGAGGTGTTAGAGATCCGCCAGATTGTCTTTCAACTCACGCTTAAAATAATCGCGATGGGTGGCACATGCACAGGTGAGCATGGCATCGGGGCCGGAAAGATTGAGGCTTTATCTGAAGAAGCTGGTGCCGCCGCCGTCTCGGTAATGCGTGCCATAAAGGGTGTTCTGGATCCGCAGAGCATATTGAACCCAGGCAAGATTTTTAATTCCAACGATTGAATTAGAAATATATTCGAAACCCCCTGGATCGGATCGCACCAGGGGGTTTCGAATTCTTTTCGCGTGAGCGAATATCTACATTAGATAATGTTTTTAGGAGCTACTTGAAGCCTTTGGACTTTCAGATGGAGAGACCGAATTCTTGACCTCAGGCTTTTCTGATTTTTGTGGTTTTGCTTCCTTAGTCTTTAATTCCGATTTTTCTGGCTTTATCGGTTCAATCGGCCTAACCGGAGCAGGTGTGGTGGCTAGAGGCGCGGGTTTGATAGGTCGAGGAACTTCTGGACCCAGCGCATCGAGGGCCGTTTTGCGAACGCTTAGCGCAGCTGCCCTGGCGTCATCGGCTATTTTCTTCGCCGCTATTTTTTGATCAGCAGTCTTGGCAGCAGCGATGGCTACTTTAAAATCTGCATTCACCTTTTCAACCGCTGCATTAAAAGCGGCGTTAATTGCCTCGCGCTTTGATGGCATTGCTTTTCTATCGTCTACGGCCTTTGCCAGCGCGGCCTTGAATGCGGCATTGGCGGCTTCGTTTGCGGCTTTATTTGCGCTTTGCCAGGCAGCAACATCGGATTGAAACTTTTTTAACGCGACTTTGTAGGCCTCCATCGCTACTTGATAAGCCGCCAGCTGTTGTGCATAGGTGGTGGCAGGGGAAGTGGAAGTAGCGTTGGGGCTTACGGAAGTAGTTGCAGACGGAGTCGGAGTAAGAGTTAATCCAGCGGCGTTGGCGCCAGTTACGGATCCGACTATCAAGCCAAGGTTGACCAAGGCCACGATAATTAATCTCTTCTTGTTCATCTGCTTATCTCCAAGCTGTAATCGGGGAAGGACTTATTGCCAAATAATGCTGCCCAACCTTGTGGATTTTCTGTGAAAACTCTCTGGTGGCTTTGTCTAAATCAAAGCCCCAGATCTGCGCGGGGGATGGCGCTGACCCAGGGCTCCGATTTCTGGGGTTGAGATACGGGGGTATTCAACCTTGGTCAAGCCTTAACTAACGCTGGCCGGCTTATTTGGCGCTACTGGCTTTACCGGATCGACGGTTTTGGCCGGCAACTTAGGTTTGGTCAGTTCGGCGGGCTTGGTTGGCGCGACTGGTTCAGCCCCAATTAGGGCTAGGGCATCTTTGTATATTTTGTTTGCTGCCACATATGCGTCATTTCGCGCTTTAAGGGCGGCCTCACGTTGGGCGTCAGTGGTAGCTGCAGAATTGGCGGCCACGAAATCACTGTCCGCTTTGTCCAGTGTGGCTTTTCGAGTTTGGTTCAAAGGCTTATGTTTTAAGTTCCAAGCGCTGTGATCGGCCCAGAACTTATCGATTTCGGCCTTCCACTTTGTTTGGTAAGTGTCGAGAGTTACTTGCCAATCTGCCCAATATTTCTCAACGGCGGCGCGATATGTGATGTCATTTAGCGCAACCGTGACGCGATATTGGATTAACGCGGTCTTATAAGCCGCCAGGGCCGCATTGTAAGCCGCGACTGTAGCGGGGTCCTTAGTCGCCTTGGCGGTCTTGGTGACTTTTGGCGTAGCCGAAGGGGTAGCGGTCTCATCAGCGCTGACAACTCCGATTGAGGTAGCGAGCAAAGCCGCCGTCGTGATTGCGATAGTAATGAATTTCTTAGTTTTCATCCCACTGTCCTAACTCTTATTTCTCATATTGCGTTGAGCACGATTGCCCTACACATGAAATTCTCATCTTCGAACTTGTGAAACCCCTGTGAAAATTGCCGATACATTACGAATCATTCCGCCAGGGACAGTATTGAGAGATACCCCCGCTCTTCTGGTGCCCACATTGTCGATTATGAGGGGTTTTGGCGATCATTTACTTGCTAATTGGACCACTAAATGAAAGTTTGCTCGTTACCCTTTAGCCAGGAGGCTCCATGTCCAAACCGCTTATTTTGATTGTGGACGATGAAATTGGGGTGCGCGAACTTCTAACAGATGCGCTTAGAATCGCCGGTTTGGAGACAATTGAAGCCAAAGATGGAATGAGCGCTCTGACTGCGCTTCGCAAACATAAGCCAGATTTACTGATAATTGACGTCAATATGCCAATCATGGATGGATTTGATCTTCTAGAAAGAGTGCGCGAAGGCAAAAATAACGTCCCAGCGCTGATGCTAACGGCTCGCGCCGATCGAAGTGATGTGGCACGAGGTTTGCGACTTGGCGCTGACGACTATGTAACAAAGCCTTTTGGGCTAGAAGAGTTGCTGCTGCGTGTTCGCGCGATATTGCGTCGCAGCCGCCCCGCCGAAGAAACTTTTTCTATTCTTACTTGCGGACCAATAACTTTAAATGAAGAAACATATGAAGTTTTTCTAGACGAGGATGCGGTTGATCTTTCTAAAACTGAATTTCGATTGCTGCAACATCTAATGGCAAATAAGGGTCGAGTGCTCACCAAGTCGAGTTTACTTAGCGAAGTTTGGGATATTGATTTTGCCTCTGATACTGGCGTAGTTGACACATACATTTCTTACCTGCGCCGAAAATTCCATTCCCCATCCTTTGATGGCATAAAGACGGTTCGAGGAATTGGTTTTCAGATAGTGGAGCCCAAGGTAAAGAAGTGAAGCTGCGAACTCGCTTAATAGTCGCATCTGCCACAGTCACCACGATTAGCACGATGCTTATCGGTAGCTTTGCCATTTCATCTACGCATAAGTCGCAGATTGAACTATTGGACAAATCATTAAATTTGGTGGTCGCCTCCATAAACCCGGAATCAACTTCGGCGCTTTCGGAAGCACTTTTCGCCGTTCAGCAAAGCGACATTTCTTTGACATTGGTCTACTTCAGTGCCTCAAAGATTCCCACGGTATTGAATCAATCTCAACTCTCCCAAGTGCCCAACCCTACTAATAGTGAATTGGCCAATAGTTTTGCGCGGGCTCAAACTCATTCCGGAGCTGAGGAATATCGTTTCCGCAGCGTTCACTTAACTGGAAATGAGTATGTCTTAGTTGCAGGTTCATTAGCGGATATAAAATCGCAATTCCGGTCTGATCGATTTCGATTATTCGGGTTCACTGTCGGGTGGCTATTTCTAGCAATTTTCGTAACTTGGATTTATATCCGCAGAGATATTAGGAAGATTGAGAATTTGATTCGCTCAGCAACCGCAATATCTAGCGGCGAAACTTCCGTAGAAATACCTTCCTGGAATGGAGATTCCGAATTGGATCAACTCTCGGAATCTCTAAATCGCATGGTGGTAGTTTTGCGACGCACCGCGGAAATTGAAGAAGCCGCAGCTAAGCGGATGCAGGATTTCTTAGGTGATGCATCGCACGAGCTGCGGACCCCGTTGACCGTAGTTAAGGGCTATGTGGAGTTGCTTGCGGGTGCGGAGATGAAGGATTTAGAACAGCGAAGGCGTGCATTTAAGCGGGTCGGGTCAGAAATAGGACGTATGGAGGCTCTAATAAAGGACCTCTTATTTCTGGCTGAGTTTGGTTTGGAACCAGAGTTGATGTTGGATTTAGTGAATTTTTCTGCGCTAGTTGATTCTCATGTGACAGATTTTCAACTTTTGAATCCCCATCGGAAAATAGAATTGGAAATCGAACCAGATATAACTTTGCAGGGCTCAGAACCGCATTTGGCAAGGTTATTAGCAAACATTTTTGGAAATATTTCTCGCCATACCCCAGAAGCAGCGTCAGTTCGGGTAACGCTGGTTAAATTGCCGCAAGGAAGTGAATTGATAATTGAGGATGGCGGACGCGGACTTCCGGAAAGTGCTTACCAATCCGGGGTGCAGAATTTCCAGAGGTTTGACAAGGCTAGATCGCGCGAGAATGGCGGCTCGGGTCTGGGCATGAGCATCATTCTTGCCATTGTAAATGAGCATAAAGGGCGAGTGATTTTGGGAAAAAGTGCTCTCGGCGGCTTAAGGATCCAACTATTTTTTGATGATTTGTTTGATAAATTGGCTCTATGACTTGCGATTTAGATCTCGCGCTGGAAGAAGCCCAAAATTTAGTCAGTAACGTCAATGACTTGGTTCGTGTGGTGCTATCTGGCAAGCGCAAATCTATGAATCCTCCCCATGTGCGCGTTGATCTACGCCCGGTGTCAATAAAATCAAAGATTTTTTTGCAGGTGGTTACCAGCGATGGTCGTCAAGCAACTACTCAAAATGCTGATTCAGAACTATTTGATTTTTCAAAATACTTGGGTAGCGGTTATGCCAATATTTTGGTTGAACATAAGTCCGGATCTCTTTCCATTCGTTTCAGCAAAAAGGATAAGGCGCAGATCATTCGGAGTGCTGGAGAAAATCAAGCAAATCTTTCGCATGATCGTCCCAAAGTTCACTTGCTCGCTGGAACCGATCCATTTCTTAAAGAAGTCGGGATAGCCGATATTGCTGGCAACATAAAGCCCAGCCGCCAAGATAAATATCGTCAAGTAGAAGAGTTTCTTCGTTTATTGGCGCCTACCTTAGAAAGCGCGATAGCTGCAAAACACCTCTCGCCTCCAACAGTCGAATCTCCATTAACTATTGTTGATTTGGGTTGTGGCAACGCATACCTGACCTTTGCGGTCCACCAGTATTTGAGAAAAATCGGAATGCCTATTCATGTAACGGGAATCGATATTCGACCAGATTCTCGCCTGAAAAATCTGGAAATTGCTAAGCGCCTGGGAATCCAAAAGAGTATCGAATTTCGTTGGGAAGAAATTGCCACGACCACATTAGAAAGTGCCGATATTGTCCTATCTCTGCATGCTTGTGATACCGCAACCGATGATGCGATCGCTTGGGGAGTCTTGCATGGGGCGCCTTTACTATTTATCGCGCCTTGCTGTCATCACGACTTGCAAAGCCAATTAGCGCAGATTCCAGAGCCTTGGCAATTGCTGACTAGACATGGACTTTTAAAAGAGAGATTTGTGGACCTGATGACAGATGCAATTCGCGCGCAAATTCTAAAAATTATGGGTTACCGCACCGAAGTAATTGAATT
>JANXME010000139.1 GCA_025354785.1 Actinomycetes bacterium
CCACCGGAGAATTGATGAGGAAATTCCTTAACCCGCTTCTGCGCCGAAGGAATGCCTACCAAATCCAGCATTTCGACAGCTCTTTTAAATCCATCCTTCTTTGATCCTTCGTTGTACAGACCCCACGCCTCGGAAATTTGATCCCCTATCGAATAATAGGGATGTAGCGCCGACATCGGATCTTGAAAAATCATAGCCATGGATTTACCACGCAATTTTCGGACTTCTTCTGGCGATGCGGCAATAGTGTCAACTGGGCCAGTTGGAAGATGCAGTATTGCTTGGCCACTAATTTGGGTTGTTTTTGGGCTGTGCAGGCCCATTACGGCTAAGGAAGTTACGGATTTACCAGAGCCGGACTCTCCAACGACGGCCAGCGTTTCACCCCGCGCCACCGTAAATGAAATGTCATTGGAGGCTCTAACCAGACCATCTTCGGTTGGAAAAGAGACGGTGAGATTTTTGACTTCCAGAAATGGTCTCACGCAACACGCACCCTTGGATCGATGTAGGCATAGGCGATATCCACAATCAAATTCATGACAACTACAAAAGTAGCCGCAAGCAAAGTCGTTGCAACGATAATTGGCAAGTCGTAATCAGTTAGTACCGCTCGAATCGACATGCGACCCAACCCGGGCAAGTTAAAGATATTTTCAGTGATGATCGCCCCACCTAGTAAACCAGCAAAATCCAAGCCAGCGATGGTTAGAATCGGGGCCAGGGCGGCGCGAAGAATATGTTTGCGCAAGACAATCTTTTCAGGCAAACCTTTAGCCCTGGCGGTGCGAATGTAATCCTCACTAGAAGTTTCTAAAACATTGGCTCGAGTAAATCGGGTATATGTTGCAGCAAACGCCAGCGCCAAAGTTATCCACGGGAAGATAAAGTTCTTGGCCCAGCCGATGGGATTGGTAAACGGGGAAACCCATCTGCCCATCTCTATCGGGTCGAGCAAGCCAAATTGGAGCGCCAGCAATAAAATCAAAATTCCCGAAATAAAAGTAGGCAGAGATATACCCATTAACACGAAAACGGTGCTTGCCTTGTCTTGCCATTTATTTTGCCGCTTTGCCGCCAAAATCCCCAGCGAAACTCCAAGTAACAACCACAAGAAGAAGGCCCCAATGGCCAAACTGAATGTCACGGGAAAAGCCGCAGCAATAAGTTTCGTCACGCACTCGTGACGATTAAAGGAGTAGCCCAAAGCAGGTGCCGGACAAGAAAATTCTGCCGCTCCTTCGCCGAAGGTGCGGCCCAGAAAAATCCCCTTTACAAACCGGCCATATTGAACCTGCAACGGAACATCAAGGCCCAAGCGATGGCGGTTGGCTTCAATTACTGGTGGAGAGCAGCCTTTGCCGCAGGTTAGACGAGCGGGATCTATAGGAAGAACAGCAAAGATTATAAATACCGACATGCTCACCAATGTGAGCACTAGCGCGGTCGCAGTTAACCGCTTAAATAGGTACTTAAGCATCGCTTCCTCCCTTTAACAAAATTCAACGCCTAGCTCACAAGCCTATTTCATTGTCTAAAGAATTCTAACTTTGGGCGTGATAGAGGGTGGCCCTTGCGAGCCACCCTCTAGTCACCTAATAACTATCTAGTAAATAAAGATTCCTAGATATTTAGAACTATTAAGCCTTGACGTATAGACCGCCGAAGCCGAATGTTCCTTGTGGCTCCCAGTAATAAACGCCGCCTACTCCAGAACCATAGGAGAATTGCTGCTTACTGAAGACCGGACGGGCAATCCAATATTGATCCATGGCATATTGAGCGAGCTCTTGCCATAGCTTGGCTTGTACCGGACGGTTGGTCTCGTTTAGGGCTTTATCTGACTTAGCTTTGAAGGCTGCATATTCTGGAACCTTCCAGTTCTGAGTCAAGTCAAATCCGCCTTCTTTAATGAACAAAGGAGGAATAACTGTTGAAGCATTTGCCCAGTCTGCACCCCAGCCGACAGTTGAAATGTCGTTCTGCTTGGTGTCAACCAAGACGGTGGAGTAGTACTGACCTGAAGGAATGAAGTTGAACTTCAAGTTAATTCCAGCTTTATCCATGGCAGCCTTGATCAGCACCGAGGCCTTGGTATTGGTCGCAGTTTGTGCGATATCCATAGTCAAGCCCTTTGCGGGGTTGGTGGCCTTGTCATAAGTTGCTGGGCAGCTTGTCTTAGCAGAAGCTAGAAGCTCTTTTGCCTTGTCTGGGCTTCCATTAATGCTCCAGGCTGGGTCATGGATGTTGCCAGTTGTTTTGGCATAGTCCAGACCAAGCACGGGCTTAATTGGGCTATCCCCAGGATCGCCGTAGAAGATTGATCCGCCAGATAGGTCAATCAGAGCTTGGGTGTTAACTGCAAAGAAGACGGCCTTGCGAACGTCCAAGCAATCCATATGGCCAGCAGAAACGTTCATTGCATAATAACGAACATATGGGTCATAAACGTTCATACGTTGGTTGGCCTTTGAAGCATCGGCAAAGTAAGCCCGGTTGTTCGCAGGTTGCAAGCCATCTAGGTTGATGGTGTTAGGGATTTGGTCGCCAAGGATGATGCGATCGCGAACTTCTTCGGCAAGACCAAAGCGCACAACGATGTCATCTGGGTAAGGCGTACGAACTGTGTCGCTAGCCTTGCTCCACTTGGAGTTACGAATAAGGTGCATCTCGTCACCAATTTTGTAAGCGGCGATCTTGTATGGACCGTTTGAGAATGGAGCGAGGTCGTACTTCTCACCAGTGTCCTTGGATGCCTTTACTGGTGCACCTGCTGGGTAAGTAAGTGCATAGTTGAAGTCTGCAAATGAACGGTTCAGGTTAAATGTGATTGTTGAACCGCTACAAGTTACAGCTTTGTCGTAGAGATCCTGACCTGTCTTCTTGTATGGACCCTTGTAGTCAGAGCTTGCATCTTTGCCAACAGAAATAGCCAAAGAAGTTACTAGGTACTGAGGACCATCGGTAATGACATCGGTGGCAAATGCGCGCGAGACGCCATATTTAACGTCAGCACAAGTAACGGCGGATCCATCTTGCCAGGTAACGCCCTTACGCAATGTGAATTTCCAGGTCTTGGCGCTGTTGCTTGGCACACCGGTGTTGGTTGCAAGGTCTGCTACCAAAGAAGAGCCGGCAGGGCCCGCAACTGGCTTGTAGGCAACTAAGTTGCGATAAAGATATGAGTTGAAGAACGCGATGTCACGACCTGTGTAAACACGGGCGGGATCAACGTGATCAAATTGTTCAGCATGAGTTATAAAGTACAATGTACCGCCTGTTTGCACAGTGGCAGCGTTTGCACTTGCCGTACCCAATAGCGCTCCAGCAGCGAGCAATGCAGTTGCTGCAGTTGTAGCTATCAAGCGGCGGCTCAAATGGGGCTTGCCCATTTTCGAACCGGACATGTGTCCTCCTTGTGGATAGTTCATTCCAACTCGCGGCCGCGAATTGGGCTTGGATTATTAACTTGCGAATTTCGCGAACTTGTTCGCAAGCAAGTTGCTTTCTGCGTTCTTCCCGTACTTCTACGGAAATCTATTTTGTATTTAAGGGTCGCCGTATTGAGCGTCATACCGAGGCCGCCTTGGGGTCGAGAGCATCCCGGATGGCATCTCCGAGCAGGTTTAGAGCCAGCACAATTATCACTAGGTAAAGCGCCGGTATTAAGAGGTAAGCCGGGTCATCCTTCCAATAAGTAACTGAGTCGGCCAGGACTAGACCAAAAGTAGATGCTGGAGGCTGAACTCCAACGCCAAGAAAGGAGAAGACCGCTTCGGCCGCAAGATAGCCGGGCAGGGAAAGCGAGAGAAAGACAATTGCTGTAGGCCACAAATTAGGTAGCAACTCTTTGGTGATGATTCGCCAACTGGAGGCGCCCAGGGCCTGGGCAGCCATAACAAAGTCGCGCTCGCGCATGCTAAATGCTTGCGAGCGAATCAAGCGGGCAAACCCCATCCATCCAAAGAGAGCAAAAAACATGATTAGCACGGTTATGCGAGCGCCATTGTCTTTGGCAATTCCCAGCGCTTCGATCCGTTGCGTCATGGGCAAAATAAGGGCCAAGATCATGAAGGTGGCTGGGAAGGAGAGCAGGAAATCA
>JANXME010000196.1 GCA_025354785.1 Actinomycetes bacterium
GGGCGGCTCCTACATCGGGGGAATAATCCCTGGAGGTTGGAGATTTGTTCCCGCGCTCTACGCCATTCTCCTTGTCGCTACTGCGATTGCGATTCTTCTTTTAACTCCATCTGACTCAGTACGGGCGCAGGTCTCTAGACCTCTGAAAGAGATGTTCGCACCGTTGAAATATATTCAGGTCTGGCGCTTTAGTTTGTACTATGTAGTCGTATTTGGTGCCTACGTTGCTCTGGCTTCATGGATGCCGAAATATTATGTATCGGTTTACAAAATGGATCTCCACGATGCAGCTCTACTAACGGCGCTCTTTATATTCCCGGCTTCACTGCTTCGACCATTTGGGGGACATCTCTCCGATAAAATGGGGGCAAGACGTTTGATGTACGCCTCTTTTGGCACGATGCTGGTTGCGCTGCTATTTCTGGCGGCCCCTTTTGGTCATATCGTTCTGCAAACCCAAGATGGCATAAAGAACGTTCTTCCTTATTCATTGGGGGTTCGCCCATTCACTCTTCTGTTGTTGATTGTTGGCTGCTCAATGGGAATCGGAAAGGCAGCCGTTTTTAAGCACATTCCAGAGTATTTCCCCAAGGATGTTGGAGCTGTTGGGGGTCTTGTCGGCACGTTAGGTGCATTGGGCGGTTTTTTGCTGCCTCCACTATTTGTTTCAATCAGAGGCTGGACTGGTCTGCCGCAATCTACTTTCATCGTGCTCTTTCTGCTCACTTTATTTGCCAGTCTTTGGATGCATTTCACAATTCTCCGAATGTTGCATCGTGCAAGTCCAGAATTAAAAGACCGTATTGAAACCAAAACTTCAGAGAAAGTTGGCGTATAACATGGCGAGCAATTCAGTATCGGGTAAAACGGGGAAAGAGTGGCTCCAGAACTGGGATCCAAATGATGAAGCAAACTGGGATTCCAAAACCGCTTGGAGAACACTTTGGGTAACTACCTATGCCCTGACCTTGGGTTTTATCAGTTGGTATTTAGTCTCGGCGCTGGCGCCCAAACTCAATAACTTGGGTTTTGATCTGAGCAAGAAGGAGCTCTATTGGTTGGCAGCGATGCCAGGACTTGCAGGTGGTGGTTTACGTTTACTTTGGATGTTTATGCCACCCATATTTGGGACGCGTCGCCTGGTTACCTATTCCACCGCGCTCCTAGTTTTACCTTTGATTGGTTGGTCTTTCGCTGTCCGGACTCCTTCCACTCCATACATTGGTCTCTTGGCTCTCGCGTTTCTTGCAGGTTTAGGTGGTGGGGTCTTCTCAGGCTTTATGCCCAGCACTTCTTATTTCTTTCCTAAGTCAAAGCAAGGCCTGGCACTAGGAGTCCAAGCCGGGGTGGGAAATTTTGGGGTAAGCATCGTGCAGTTTATGACTCCAATAATTGTGGGGTCAGCAATGTTGGGTTCAACCTTCGGTGGTCCGCAAAGATTTGTGAATAAGGCTAAAGGAATTGATAAATCAGTCTGGTATCAAAATGCTGGTCTGCTCTGGGTGCCCTTTGTAGTTATTGCAGTTATTTTGGCTTGGACTCTTCTAAGGAGCGTTCCAGTAACCTCGCGCGGGGTGAAAGAGCAGTTAGATATCTTTAGTAATCGAGACACCTGGCTGATGACGTTGCTTTACGTAATGACATTTGGAACTTTCTCCGGATTTGCCGCGCAATTTGGTCTTCTTACTAAGAATCTTTTTGGTGATTTCGCCAACGCACCTGATCCGGTGAAATATGCATTCTATGGACCGCTGGTAGCATCAGCGGCGAGAGTGCTCACCGGTCCGCTAGCCGATCGAATCGGCGGCGGAATTCTTACCGCCTTTTCCGGCGTGGGTATTGCAGGCTCTGCCATCTATACCGCCGTTCAACTTTCACCACAGAGCAGTGACGACTTTGGCAAATTCTTCTGGGGGATGCTTACTATTTTCTTCTTTGCTGGCATCGGAAATGCCAGCACTTTCAAGCAGATGTCAATGATCTTTGCGCCACGTCAAGCCGGGGGAGTAATCGGATGGACTGCAGCCATTGCCGCTTTCGGTCCATTTTTCTTCGGCGTCTTATTATCGGCGCTGGCTCCCAAGAGTTTCTTCGTGGGCGTTGGGGTCTTTGCCGTCATTGGCGCTGTTGTCGCGTGGTGGTATTACGCCAGACCTACCGCTGAAAAACACTGCTAACAATTCGCTCTGACCATGAATTTCGGGCAGACTCCCGACATGGTTGCCAATCGTTTGGAGGCCCTCTCCGAGGCGGTAATTGATATCGCCAAAGGAGAGGACTTACAAGCCTCGCTCCGCCGCTTAGTGGCTAACGCTGTTGCCATTTCCGGAGCTACATACGGAGCACTTGGCGCGCTTGGAAAAGATGGCAACCTTGAGGAATTCGCTTATGTGGGAATTAGCGAAGAGACGGCTGACGAGATTGCCTCCTTTCCTGAAGGCAAAGGGCTACTTGGCCATTTGCTTTCACATCCAACGCCTCTGCGCGTAAATCCCATCCAGTCACATAGCGCTTCGGTTGGCTTCCCAGCCGGGCACCCTTCGATGAATTCCTTTTTAGGGGTTCCTATACGTATAAGGGATGAAATATACGGCTCCCTTTACCTGACCGAAAAACAGGGAGGCGGCGATTTCACGGAAGAAGATGAACAGTTAATAACTGCGTTGGCATCGGCTGCCGGAGTGGCTATCGACAATGCGCGCGGGCAAGAGGCGCAACATCGGGTAATAGTTCTGGCAGAGCGTGAACGAATCGCCAGAGATTTGCACGATTTAGTCATTCAACGGCTTTTCGCCACTGGCCTTTCACTTCAAGCCATTGTCAGGGATTCGCAGATGCCTAAAAGTGAAACCAAGAGAGTTAGCGATGCGATAGATAATCTCGATAGTACCGTCCAGCAAATTCGGAATTCGGTTTTTGCCCTGCAAGATCAAAGCGGAGAGAACAGCTTGCGCCGGCGGATACAAGCAGAAATAAGTTCACTTAGAAATAGTTCAAATATGAATATAACCTGTGGATTTTACGGGCCGGTCGATACCGTATTAAGCGAGGGCATTCCAGATCATGTCTTTGCAGTTGTGCGCGAACTACTTTCAAATGCTATTAAGCATTCCAATGCTTCTTTGGTCGAAGTGCAGATCTATGCCCTCATCTCCTTTTGCGAAGTTCGCGTCGTAGATAATGGAGTCGGAATATTGGCTGGGGCGAACCGAAGTGGCTTACTTAACCTTGCCAAGCGGGCAAATGAAAATGGTGGCGCCTTTGATATTCATCGACGACCGACTGGCGGGACTGAAGCGGTGTGGAACGTCAGGCTTTAAGGTCTTCCCAATCCCAGCCGCACGGCTAGGGCGGCAGCTTGGGTCCGTCTCTCCAACCCCAATTTGGCAAGGAGCGAGGAAACATAGTTCTTTACGGTCTTTTCAGCTAAAAACATGGAATTTGCAATTTGGCGATTGGTTAGCCCTTGGCCGATGTGTTCCAAAACTTTTCGTTCTTGATCTGTCAGGTCGCCTATACCTCCAGCAGGACTTGCGCTGTCGCGCAACCGCCCTCGTACTTTCTTCGTCGTCTCCTCGTCAATCAAGGATTCTCCACTTGCTACTCGGCGGATAGCATCGAGCAAATCCAAATTCTTAATGTCTTTGATAACGAAACCACTTGCCCCACCAAGTACTGCCCCAAGCAACGCTTCATCGTCTGAGAATGAGGTCAACATCAGCACTTTTATTTCAGGGCGCTGAGATTTTATTTCGCGGCAGAGTTCAATTCCATTGCCATCTGGCAGGCGCACATCCAGTACGGCCACATCGGGATTTACTTTGCTAATTTCTTCCGTGGCACTGGCCACGGTCCCTGCTTCGCCCACCACCGAAAGGTCATCTTCGGCATTTATTAGTTCGATCAGGCCGCGTCGTACTAATTCATGATCGTCAACGACAAAGACTTGAATAGCCATAGACGTTAAACGTTCGCAATATGTTCTGAGAGACGGGCAGCGGTCGCAGCGACAACTGCAGCATGCAAGCGCCCAGGTTGGCGGCCTAACCTTTCGATCGGACCGCTAATACTTACGGCGGCAATTACTTTTCCATTTGGTCCGCGCACCGGGGCCGATACTGAGGCGACGCCGGCTTCGCGCTCACCCATGCTCTGTGCCCAACCGCGACGACGAACCGCAGATAGTTGCGCAGCCGTAAATCGCGCATTAGTTAGTCCGCGATGAATGCGCTCGGAATCCTCCCAAGCCAGAAGTACTTGCGCCGCCGATCCGGCTTGCATAGTCAGAGCTGCACCAATTGGAACTGAATCGCGCAGCCCCGACAGGCGTTCGGCGACAGCCACACAAATTCGCAAATCTCCTTGACGCCGATATAGCTGCGCACTTTCGCCCGTGGCATCGCGCAGCGCGGAAAGGGCTGGAGCCGCCGCCGCCAGCAAGCGATCCTCACCCGCCGCCGCTGCCAACTCCGCCGAGCGCGGTCCTAAAACAAATCGCCCACTCAAGTCGCGCGTTACTAGGCGATGAAATTCCAATGCCACGGCCAGGCGGTGAGCGGTAGGTCGGGCAATTCCAGTTGCGGCGACTAATTCCGCCAGCGAGTGCGGTCCAGATTCAAGGGTGGTTAATATGGCAACGGCTTTGTCTAATACGCCAACTCCGCTATTCTTTCTGTCCACGATGTAATACTAGCATCTCAAATCCTGAGATGCCAAATTTAGGTGCAGAAGTGCTCGGCGAATGGGTGGCAAATTATGGAAAAGACACTGGCAGAGAAGATCTGGCAAGCGCATGTGGTTAAGAGCGCTGCCGGGGAACCAGATTTACTCTATATGGATCTGCATTTGATTCATGAAGTTACTAGCGCCCAAGCCTTCGACGGCTTGCGCCAGGCCAACCGCAAAGTGCGCCGTCCAGATTTAACGATTGCAACTGAAGACCACAACACTCCTACGCAAAATATCGATCTACCTATTGCCGATCCTGTCTCTAAATTGCAGGTAGATACCTTGCGCAAAAATTGCGCCGAATTTGGGGTGCGAATACATTCACTGGGCGATATCGAACAAGGCATTGTCCATGTGGTTGGTCCCCAACTCGGTCTTACACAACCGGGAATGACGATTGTCTGTGGAGATTCGCATACCTCGACCCATGGCGCATTTGGCGCGTTGGCATTTGGCATTGGCACCAGCGAGGTCGAGCACGTTCTTGCAACTCAAACTCTGCCGCTGGTGCCTCCGAAAACCATGGCAATAAATGTAGAAGGAACTCTGCAAGTTGGCGTAACTGCCAAAGATATTATCTTGGCCATCATTGCCCAGATTGGCACCGGCGGAGGCCAAGGTTTTGTTTTGGAGTATCGCGGTAGCGCGATTCGGGCCCTTTCAATGGAAGGCCGGATGACCGTTTGCAATATGTCTATAGAGGCCGGAGCACGGGCCGGACTCATTGCCCCTGATCAGACAACTTTTGCCTACATTTTAGGAAAGCCACATGCTCCGGAAAATTGGGATGAGGCCCTTGTCTATTGGAAGAGCCTGTACTCAGATAGCGGTGCGAAATTCGATGTCGAAATTACTATCAACGCCGACGAGTTAGCCCCATTTGTAACGTGGGGAACAAATCCTGGACAGGGTGCGCCGCTGAGTTCAGTAGTACCAGACCCAGCGCTAATTTCTGATGCTGAGGAACGCGGCGCCGCTGAGCGGGCACTGGTCTATATGGACTTGGTTGCTGGCACGCCGCTAAAAAAGATAGCGATTGATACTGTCTTTTTGGGTTCCTGTACAAATGGCAGAATTGAAGATCTACGAAGCGCGGCGGCCATAATAAAGGGCAAGAAGATTGCTAATTCGCTACGAATGTTGGTAGTACCGGGGTCGGCGCGCGTGCGGTTACAAGCAGAGGCGGAAGGTTTGGACAAAGTATTTCTTGCCGCCGGGGCTGAATGGCGCAACGCTGGATGCTCTATGTGTCTGGGAATGAACCCAGATCAGTTAGCACCAGGCGAACGTTCGGCATCCACTAGCAATCGAAATTTTGAAGGTCGTCAAGGAAAAGGTGGACGCACCCACTTAGTTAGTCCATTGGTAGCAGCTGCCACCGCTTTGCGCGGCACGCTTTCATCCCCGGCAGACCTATAGATCTTGGAAGAAAGGCTTAATTTTCATGGATAAATTCATAACGCATGTAGGTCATGGCGTTCCGCTGCGACGAAGCAATGTTGATACCGATCAGATTATTCCTGCTGTCTACCTAAAGCGGGTCACACGATCAGGCTTTGAAGATGGTCTATTTGCTGCTTGGCGAAGTGATCCTGATTTTATTCTCAATAAGGAGCCATTTAGCCACGCGTCGATTCTGGTAGCGGGGGCCGATTTTGGTACCGGTTCTTCTCGCGAACATGCGGTCTGGGCGCTGCAAAACTATGGTTTCAAAGTCATCATCTCCCCGCGCTTTGCCGATATTTTCCGCGGCAATAGCGCCAAAGGTGGCTTACTCACCGTTGTTATGGGACAAGCCAATGTCGAGGCGCTCTGGTCAGCAATCGAAGCTGACCCGTTTTTGCCCATCGCGGTTAGTTTGGAAGACCGCAGCGTGAGCTATGCCGATACGCGGGTGGGCTTTGAGATTGACGATTACACACGCTGGCGCCTGATGGAAGGGTTAGACGATATCGGTCTAACACTCAATCACGTTGACGAGATCGCAGGATTTGAA
>JANXME010000344.1 GCA_025354785.1 Actinomycetes bacterium
TAACGAAACGATACCGTACCGTATCGTAATGGTTGAAGGCAAATTGACCCTCCTGGGCTCTACTACCTTGTTTTCCAGAATTGGTACGCGCTGATTGGGCGAGCGCTTAGAGGCAGGTCAACGCCTACGATTACCTGATGAGCAAAATGAAACCGCGATCGGGCCTGGTAACTGACGGGATGGAGCGTGCTCCTGCGCGCGGAATGTTGCGTGCAGTTGGAATGACGGATACCGACTGGGTTAAACCGCAAATAGGAATTGTCTCTTCTTGGAATGAAATAACTCCCTGCAATTTATCTTTGGATCGACTGGCTAAAGCCTCTCGTCAAGGAGTAATAGATGCCGGCGGATTTCCGATGCAATTTGGAACAATTTCAGTTTCAGATGGAATTTCAATGGGACATGAAGGAATGCACTTTTCGCTAGTCTCGCGTGAAGTAATTGCAGATTCAGTAGAAACAGTGATGCAGGCTGAGCGCTTAGACGGAATGGTTACTTTTGCAGGGTGCGATAAGTCGTTGCCTGGAATGATGATGGCGGCGGCGCGCATCGATGTGGCGAGCGTTTTCGTTTATGCAGGTTCAACTTTGCCGGGTCAGGTAGACGGAAAAGATGTCACGATTATCGATGCCTTCGAGGCGGTGGGCGCTTGCGCCCGGGGACTCATTTCGCAAGAGCAGTTGGATAAAATCGAACGCGCGATATGTCCAGGTGAAGGCGCCTGTGGGGGCATGTATACCGCCAACACTATGGCCACTGTTGGTGAAGCGATCGGACTTTCCTTGCCTGGATCAGCGGCTCCACCTGCGGTAGATCGTCGGCGCGATGCGTACTCGGTAAAAGCTGGCGCGGCCGTTGTGGAATTGATTCGTCAGGGAATTACGACAAGACAGATATTAACTAAGCCAGCTTTTGAAAACGCTATAACTATAGTAATGGCGCTGGGTGGGAGCACAAACGCGGTTCTACACCTTTTGGCAATAGCCCATGAAGCAGATGTTGATTTAACTCTGGATGATTTTCATCGGATTGGTTCAAGGGTTCCCCTGCTTGGAGATTTGAAACCTTTTGGTCGATTTGTTATGAGCGATATGGATAAAGTCGGTGGCGTTCCGGTGGTGTTGAAGGCCTTATTAGATGCAGGCCTGTTGCACGGCGATGTTCTCACCGTCACTGGAAAAACGATGGCCGAAAATTTGGCTCAAATCGCACCGCCAGATCCGGATGGCGAAATTCTTCATGCCACCAGTCAACCTCTTTCACTTGGTGGTGGAATCACGATCTTGGGTGGATCACTGGCACCTGAAGGCGCAGTTACAAAAACGGCCGGGGTGGGAGTGGAGTTATTTGAAGGTCCGGCGCGGGTATTCGATCGAGAACAGCAAGCGATGGATGCGTTAGAAGATGGAACGATTAAAGCTGGCGATGTTGTGGTAATTCGCTACGAAGGCCCAAGAGGGGGGCCGGGTATGCGCGAAATGCTAATGATCACTGGAGCGATAAAAGG
>JANXME010000346.1 GCA_025354785.1 Actinomycetes bacterium
CGGTGGTATGCGCCAACGGGTAATGATTGCCATGGCTTTAGTAAACAATCCCTCTTTGCTTATCGCGGATGAACCTACGACTGCTCTAGATGTAACGGTGCAATCTCAAATTCTCAACCTTTTGAGCGATATGCAGAAAGAGTTCAATATGGCCGTTATCTTGATTACCCACGATTTAGGGGTAGTGGCCGAGGTCGCCGATCGCGTTTGCGTAATGTATGCCGGAAAAATTGTCGAGCAATCTGCGATTAATGATATTTATTATCAACCAGATCATCCGTACACGATTGGCTTACTTAACTCTATTCCGCGAGTGGATGAGTTAGAGGGGCGCCGCCTCCTGGCTATTCCGGGGCAACCGCCTTCACTTATCTCTCTTCCCAGCGGATGCGCTTTCCGGGCTCGTTGTACATATTCAGAGCAAGTACCAGACCACCGTTGTTCTAAGGAAGTTCCAAACTTAGACGAGAAGCTGACTGGACATTTCTCTCGTTGCCATTTGACCGAAGATCAGTTATCGCGGGCGCGCTCGCAAGCAGGGAGCCGATGATGACCGAACCAATTCTTAAGTTGGAAGGGCTCAAGAAACACTTTGAATCTACCTCTGGGGGCGTCTTCAATCGCAAGAAAGGAGTGGTGAAGGCTGTCGATGGCATCGATCTAGAGGTGCTACCTGGGCAAACAGTTGGGCTAGTTGGCGAATCTGGTTGCGGCAAGACCACGGTAGGTCGGACCGTTCTAAAGCTTTACGAACCTACCGCAGGCAAGATAATTTTTAATGGCAGGGATATTACAAATTTAAGCCGTAAAGAGATGAAGCCTCTTAGATCTCAAATGCAGATGATTTTTCAAGACCCATTTGCCTCGCTTAATCCTCGCCAAACCGTTGGAACTCTTATCGGTGCCACATTCGATATCCAAAAAATTACTCCTCCTGGTGGCGTAAAAGTTGAAGTTGAGCGACTCATGGAGAGAGTGGGCTTAAATCCAGAACATGTAAACCGCTACCCTCACGAATTTTCTGGCGGACAGCGCCAAAGAATTGGAGTAGCGCGGGCCATCGCCTTAAAGCCAAAACTAATCGTCGCAGACGAACCGGTATCAGCGTTAGATGTTTCAATTCAGGCCCAGGTTGTAAACCTGTTAGACGACTTACAGCAAGAATTCGGGATGTCCTACTTGTTCGTAGCGCACGATTTATCTGTAGTTCAGCACATCTCCGATCGAGTGATTGTGATGTATCTGGGCAAGGTTATGGAAGATGCGGATAAACACGACCTATTTGCCGCGCCGCGCCACCCATATACCAAGGCGTTGCTTTCGGCAGTTCCAGTTCCGGATCCCATAAAGGGAAGAGCCCGCGAGCGCATAATTTTGCAAGGGGATTTACCTAGCCCGATGAATCCGCCGGCCGGGTGTGTATTTAATACACGTTGTTGGAAGGTGCAGGAGAAATGCCTTACCGAAGTGCCAGCTTTGGTGCAGATTTCGCCCAATCATCGCCTGGCCTGTCACTTCCCAGAACCAGCAAAGTCCAACTAAATATTAGGGTTCGGAAGTACTTTTCCTAATTAGCGAGTAGGTCTAAAGATCCGATTTAAAGATCTAGGCCATCTTTCCATCTACGGCAACCGTGGTGGAATCCACAGTAAATGTCATATGTAGCGGATCTGCCTTTTTGGCATCGCAACCGATTGCGATTTTAAAGGTGGCAGTTGCACCAGCGGCAATTGGGTCAGTTGGTGGTCCAGAGACTCCATTGTCGCCGTCAAGCATGTCGGTGCAAGAATTGGCACCAGATTCGGCAGTGAAGGAGATTAGAGCCGGGTCAATGGGTGCGGTACCACCATTAACCATGGTTACAGAGAAGACATTTGCTGTTTGACCAGTAAAATAGTTTGAAGCAAAAGTTCCAGGTGTAAAGGCGGAAGGCGCAGATACCGTGACCTTAATGCCAGAGCCTAGATCCAGTGCTGCCCCGAAGCCGCTCGTACTAGAGGGTGCACTATTGCTTACCAAGGAATCATTCTTGCCATCGCTTGCCCCGCCTTTTTTGGCGCTGCTGCAGCCAGATAGGAGTAGAAGGCTTATTGAGGCGATGACAATGGCTCTCTTTTTCATTGGATTCCTTTCAAAGAAAATGTAGTTGGATCAGGTGCAAGGCCTGATGCCCCAAGCGAAAAATATACAGACCAATTCTAACAGTGCGATAGAGCTTTTTAGCCCCTAGGAGTCGCTACCAAATTTGCACACGTTCGTGCTCGGCCAGGTACATAGCGTCACCAGGCCCCACACCAAATGTGGCGTAGAACTGGTCCATATTTCGCACAATCTGATTGCATCGAAATTCATGAGGAGAATGTGGGTCAGTGGCAATTTCTCGGCGAATCGCCTCTGGTCTGGTCTTGCCTCGCCAAGCTTGAGCCCAAGCGAAGAAGAATCTTTGATCTGCGCTTAAGGAATCGATTTCAGGGGCTTGCGCACCCGCTAGCGCCAATTTGTAGGCGTTATATGCGATAGAGAGTCCACCTAGGTCTCCTATGTTCTCACCGACCGTTAGAGCGCCATTGACCGTTATATCGGGCGTTTCTGTAGGCGAGAGAGCGTTGTATTGCTCAATTAAAGCGTTAGCCCGCTTTTCAAACTCCACTCGATCAGCCGGGGTCCACCAATCATTTAGATTTCCGTCGCCATCGTATTTAGAACCTTGATCATCGAAACCATGTCCGATTTCATGGCCAATAATTGCTCCGATCCCGCCGTAATTGACTGCGTCTTCTGCCTGCGAGTTAAAGAATGGCGGTTGCAAAATAGCCGCCGGGAAGACAATTTCGTTCATTCCTGGGTTGTAATAGGCATTTACCGTTTGGGGGGTCATAAACCATTCGGTGCGATCCACCGGCGCTCCAATTTTGGCCAGTTCGAAATCGCGGGAGAAGCGAGCTATGCGACCCATGTTTCCCATCAGATCATCGACCACAATTTCCAGGGTTGAATAGTCACGCCATTTATCGGGGTAACCCACTTTTGGCGTAAATTTCTCAAGTTTTTCTAAGGCCTTAACCTTTGTGTCTGCGCCCATCCACTCCAAAGCGCTGATGCTCAAACGATATGCCTTAACTAGATTTGCTACCAAGGTCTCCATGGATTTCTTGGCGGATTCGGGAAAGTGACGTTGTACATAAATGCGACCAACGGCTTCACCGACTGCCCCTTCGACCAGCGAGACGCCCCGTTTCCAGCGCTCGCGCAGTTCTGGTGTTCCCGAAAGTACTGTGCCATAAAAAGCAAAATTCTGTTTCACCAGGGCATCATGAAGATAAGGAGCCGCATCAGAGATTATTTGCCAGGTAAGCCAGGAGCTCCAACCGGGCGCATCAAAGTCAGCCATCAGTTTTCCGATACCCGCTAAGAAATCTGGCTGGCGGACGATCACGGTTTCAATTACTCGATCGGGGATCTGGCTGGCGGAAAGATAAATGCTCCAGTCCATCCCCGCCGAGAGTTCTTCCAATTGAGCGCGGGAATATTTATTGTAGGTAAGAGTTGCATCACGATCTTTGACCTGGTCCCAGTGCGACTTTGCGATCAGAGTTTCCAAATCCAAAATTCGCCTTGCGTGTGAAGGACCATCGGATATTCCGGCAATTTCAAACATTTTGGCGACGTGGTCTAAAAACGCATCCCTGATTGGCAAATACTGTTCTTCGCGGTAGTAAGCCTCATCGGGCAAACTCAACCCTGATTGACTTAAATAGAGAATATTTTGCGTGGAATCTTTATGGTCGCTGGTGATGTAAGAGCCGATCAAGCCCCCTAAACCTTTGCAATCTAGTATGCCTAAGAGTTCTAGGAAGTCTAGTGAGTTAGAGATTTTCTGTGCCTTGGCCAAATCGGCGGCAATAGGGGAGATTCCCAGTTCTTCAATCTGCTCTATTGCCATAAAGCTTTTGTAGAGCGCGGCAATTTTGCTTCCTTCTTCGCTGGAATCTGAACCCTCGATAATTTCTCGCACTTGTTTTTGGGCTTGCTCGTAAAGGGCATAACCGACTCCATCTGAGGCGCGGTCTGTTGGAATTTCAAATGTCGAAAGCCAGTTGCCACTTACATGGCGGTACAGGTCATCCTGCACCCGGACGCTGGGATCGATATGCGAGGTCTCAATTCCGCTTTTCATCTAAAGTCCATCCTCTTTCTATTCCTCATATGATTTATTGCCACGATAGTAGTTGACGATTCAACTTATCTTGTATCATCGCCCTATGGCAAAGTCAGGTACGACCTAGATGACGCCAAAATGGCTCACTGCCTCGGAGATGAAAGCTTGGCGAAAATATATTGTTGCCAGTCGTCGCCTTTTAGAAGCCCTGGATACTGATTTGGCAGGTCATGACCTCTCGATGTCTGATTATGAAATATTGGCACAACTTAGCGATGCCCCCGATCGCAAACTGCGAATGAGTGAATTGGCGCAGATCGCCATGCTTTCCAGATCCCGGCTCTCTCATCGCATGAAGGTGATGGAGCAGGCCGGTTGGGTCAAACGCGAACCATGTCCAGGGGATAAAAGG
>JANXME010000347.1 GCA_025354785.1 Actinomycetes bacterium
ATGCGCAACGTTCGTACGGTGGGTGAGCTCAAGGAGCTGCTCAAGAGCTACGAAGACCACCAGCCGATCGGGCTGTCGTACCACCAAGATGAGGGAATCGGGGAGACTTTGGTCGTGATGGCCGACGACTCCCATCAGAAGGATGTTGGCTGGGTTGGCCTAGAGGTCTTCGACACCTCCGATCTGACCGACGACGAGAACACCTAGGGAAGTTCCGCAGACGACCCCGGCACGACGCTTGCAGCGCCGGGGCAGCACCCCACGCAGCACCAACCAAGGAGCACCCCGCATGGCTTGGCAACCTCTCACGTTCACGCAGACCAGTCAGGGCCTCAAACCCCTCTCGGACGTCCGCATTGGCGGGACGTTCATGTTCGAGGGGGAGCAGTGGCGGCGGTTCGAAGGCGGGGTGCGCCGGCAGGTCGGCAGGGCCCCCAAGGTGCTCCGCCAGCTGGCGCTCTGCACGCTGGTCTACATCACGGTCTGAGAGCGCGCGGGACGGCCCAACGTAGGTTAGTTGGACTGCCCCTTGTACCTTCAACCAAGGAGTAACCATGGAAGTCGTCGTGTTCGCGGTGTCCTGTCTGGCCCCGGCGGCGGTGATTCTCACCGTCTTCGGCAACGTCGCCCAGCGCATCTACCACGCGGTCCGGAGCTAGCGTGGACAAAATTACCCTTACCTTCACTCGCAGGGAGTTGGAGGAATACGCGGAAATTCTTCGCGAGTTCCGCACCAAGCCGGGCGGCGACCTGAGCCTGTTTCGGCGGGTGGTCGACAACGCCGTCCTCGACTTGCTCGTCCACATCAACGGCAAGCTGGCAGAGAGGAGCTAGGCATGTTCTTGCTCGGCCTGATGTTGGTAGCGTTCGTTGTCATTTCCACCACGTGTGGAAGGGAAGAATAGAACTGAGTTGGTTCGTAGGAGGGCTGGCAGGTGCCGAACCTGCCCGCTTTCTCGTACCCACCAATCAAGGAGCCGTAATGATGCGGGTGGCCTTTGATTTTGGCAGCCTGGACGGCGGCGCCCTCATCAGGTAAGGACCCCAATGACCAGGCGGGGCAAGCCTGGTCCCAAGCTGTAAAGGTAATTGACATTCGAATAATTTCGAAAATACCTGCAGCAGCCTGTAAACATTACATATGCCCTCCGGTAAGCATTAATCGCTCAGCACCGGGGTCGAAAATCCACAAGGAGGTCGCAATGCCCCACAACGACACCAGCTAACCCACCAATCGTCATCGTCGCGGTTGGGTAGCCTCCAAACCAAAGGACGTACGGGACCGTGAGGAGTGTTTAGATGTCTTAGGTGGAGGCTACCCCGCGTCCCGTACGTCGGCAAACCCGATTGGGTGTTCATCCGCCGGGGAGAAAACAACCTCCCAACGTACGCTAGCGGGTTAAGCGCGCCGGGGAGCTAAGGTCAAAGTCTACAAAGGTAGGGGAGGGGCTGACCGGTTATGTTTGTAGCTGTTGGTAGAAAGGCGCTTGCACTTGTCCGGGATTTTCCTTACTTCCTTAGCTTTTAACACCCCGTGCGGCAAGGTAACATAGGGTGTCTAGGAGGGCTGAGGAGGGGCTGGGGCATTTCGGTGACCACCGGAAAGAGCGCTTGGAGGGGTGTGCTTCCCCCCGGCGGGCACGGCTCTTGCAAAAGGAGGGGCAGCGGGCGGCGACGGGGAGGGGAAGGAGAGGGGGAACCGGGTGCGGGGAGGGGCGGAGGCATGACCCCCTCGGGGCGGGCGGCCGGAAGGTCGGTAAACATTTCTTAAGGAGCTTGGGTTGGGCCGGAACTGGTAGCCCCGACCTTTCCTTGTCCCCTTAACCAAGGAGCGTAACCGTGGACAGCATCACCCGGATGCACAAGCAAGAGCTCGATTGGCTTGCTGGATTCAAGTACACGTGGAAGGTCACCTACGACGGCCGAACCTGGGTGCACATATCGAACCAGATCCGCCCCACCGAGGGCATGGAGAAGATCCCGTACTACGTGTTCGATTGGCTCGACTTTTGGGGTGACATCAACCTCGTGGGCGGCCCGGTCGTTTGGGAAGATACCCGGCACGGCATCCGCATGGAGTATATCGGCGAGATCTGGCGCCCCGAAGAGTAAACCGCACTGACCGGGCTGCGTGATTAGCCCAGTCCCACGTACCAACACTTAACCAAGGAGTAACCATGAACGTGCGCGAACTGATGGAAGTACTCAGCAAGGCAGATCCGGAGATGGAGGTCGTGGTCGAGGACCACAGCAGCGAGTACTTCAGCGGAATCGAGTATCGAGGGACCGGCGTTCGGGAGGTCGCCCCGTCCCAGGAAGACGAAGGCGCAGGTTGTTGGGGGCCTTTGGAAGGGGCGCTCGTGTTGGCGCAGACCCACGAGTCGGTTGCGCGAGATACGCCCGGCGACGATTGAGGCTGCGCGGGACCGCCTGACGCAACTAGTCAGGCTGCCCCTTGTTGCTTCAATACAGGTTCAACCCGCAGGCGGAGGTAGCACAATGAGGCAGATTCGGTACATGTCTGAACGAGATGGCGCGGTACTCGATAGCTCGCGTTTCCGGCAGCGCATCGAGACGTCGATTGCGGAACTCAGGACTCGGCTGGTTGAGGCGGAGATTTTCCGAGGTAAATACGCGGCCGGGTGTATTCAGGCTGGCGATACCTTTCTCGACTTCAGCGTGGTTGTGGAGGCGGGCTACGACCGCACCGGCCCCGACTTGATTTCGGCCGAGGTGTTCGACGATGGCAAGGAGGACGCAAATGAGCCGTAGCGACAAGTTGTGGTCAGAACTCAGTAAAGAAGAGAAGCAAGAGGAGAAGAAGGAGTTCATGGTTGGCTGGATGGTTGAGACGGGAGACACCCAAGAGGTCGCCAGCCTGATGTGGGGCGAGTACCTCAACCAGGAGGGTTACACCAGCCGCGACGAGCAGATTGCGCAGCGACGGGACCTTGCATACGAAGCGGGACGACTCCGATGAAGATCGCGGAACTCAAGGCACGGTTGGTCAAGGCCGAACAGGCGGCCGAGATCTGGCGCGTGGTCAATAACCTGCGTACCAGTGACAATTGGCAGGGTCTTGAGCTACTCGCCCAGAGACTCGACGCGGTAGCGGTCCAGCTGACCAAGGAATCTGGAACCGATTACACAGACATCGTGGAAGAGTTCGAGCTTGGCGATTGAGTGCATAGAGGTCGAAGAGTTCGAAGATCAGGTCTGTCTCTGGAGGGAGGTGTAAAATGGCTGAGATCGAGATTACCGAGGAGCAGCGTGTAGAGATTATCGCTGCTATTAAGAAGTACCGGAACGGGAAGATAACGCTGATGAAGTTTCTGAGCATCGTGGGGTTCGGCGACGACTCTGGGCTCGTCGAAAACCATCAAGTTGCCCTCTTTGAAGTAGAGGGCAACACAGTCGACCACGCATTGGAGTTGGTTGGCGTGGAGGAACCGGAAGATGACGATCCCGAGCCGGTTGATCCTCGGCCGAAATTCACGTTCGAGCTCGTAGAACGGATCAGAATCGCCACCACGGTGGAAGTTCATGCCGACACCGAGCAGGAAGCAATGGACAAGGCGTTCAATGAGGCTGACGCAGACCTCGACGTTGCGCCGGGCTGGGAAGTCAACATCGAAGACTCGTGGATTGAAAAGGTAAAAGTCTGAGGATGTGCGGGTGAGCCCAAACATGTTTGGGCTCACCCTTATTTTCTCAATCGAGATCAAGGAGACACATGCCCACCTGGAATGACTGCCAAGCTGCTTATGCCAAACACCCGCATGAAGTTTGCTGCATTGGAGCGGCTCTTTCAGCACGCGACGTATGGAGTGATGGAGAGGATTGGAGCTTAGCAGCGTTGTGGGCGATTGATTGTGCTGAAAGGGTTGCAAAAGGAGATGCTGCCGACGCTGCCAACGCTGCTGCCGACGCTGCCAACGCTGCTGCCAACGCTGCTGCCTACGCTGCTGCCTACGCTGCTGCCTACGCTGCTGCCTACGCTGCTGCCATCGAGCGCCTACCACTCACTGTCGGTATTTGGGGTAAATGGGAGGAGGCGCACGGCATCGCGAAGGCAGGCGACTACCTCATGCGCATAGACCCCGTTGACGGAGCAATCACCTTCGTTGAACGAGAAGATTTGGAGCCTCACGAGTTGATTGCCCTCGACGAGATTCTGGAGCGGTAATTTTTTTTTTTTTTTTTTTTGCAACGTAGCAAGGAGATACGCCATGGAACGCAACATTTGTGTATTATCAAGTTCAGCCATCCCACGGCTTTTACGGAGCCCGCATCTGGGTGTCGTGGTCCTCCATCACGCCGGAGGTACGTGAGGGGCTGAACGCCCACTCCAAGTGGGGAGGTGCCGACAAGCGCGACCAGACCGGGCAATCGTGGGAGTTTGGCGAAGATCAGTTGTGGGAGGCATGCAGCTTCCTCAACTGCATCGGTCGTTGATCCTCCACGGCTGGCACGCCGCTCGCAAAGAATCCACAGCAGGATCCGGCGCAATCCCGCGCCGGTAATCAACGCAGCAAAGGAGATACACCATGGACAGCAAGACCCCGATCAGCCTCATTGACATGAAGAACGCCATCAAGGCGAACCTCGGCACCCCGCAGAGCAACGCGAACGCTGCCAAGACCCTCGCCGGGACTCAGTTCTTCGCTGAGAACATCAAGGGAGAGTTCGTCATCGCCACCCTTCTCCCCGACCTCAGCCCGAAGGGCAAGCTCACCGCCAGCCTCAAGTGCGCGGTCGACGGATGCGACAGCGTCCACGTCCGGGAGATGAGCGACTGGCACCAGTCCCTCAAGTGCGCGATTCACGCGGAGGCCAGCAAGGCGAAGCTGACTCCCGAGGAGAAACAGCAGCGCGCGGTTGCGAAGGCCCAGGCCTTCCTCGCCGCCAACGCGGCGCAGGCTGTCCCGCCCACGCTGCGCAGCGGTCCGACCCTCGACGCCATCGAGGCTGCTGAGGCTGCCGCCGAGCAGAACGCGAGCTAGTATCGCGGCAGGTTGGGGTGGTCAACCACCCCTCCTTGCTCAACTTCCTGAAATTGGTCAGGGAGTCGTCAAGGAGCATTAACATGCGTGAAGACTACACTCGCCCGGCGCGTCGTCCACTCCCTCCCTCAGAGATTGATACGGCTTGGCAGGCTTTCACCCGAAAAGTGGAGCTGAATGAACTGCGCCGTGAGCGTGGACTCGGTGCGATCTACTTGACCGAGGACAAGACCCGTAGCGAACTGATCAAGATCACGGCGGTGAAGTAGCAGTCACAAGCTGGGCAGGGCTAATCTGCCCTTCTTGCTCGTTCCACCGAATCTCTCGGTGGTTTGTCAAGGAGTTACATGCGCAAGACCACCAAGATTCGTACCGGCCTGCACACCTACAACGTCGGTGACGGCGAGGCTGTCAAGCGGGTTGAGTACAAGCAGACCCGCGTCCAGAAGATCGTATCCCCCAAGAAGGGCACGTCAGCGCTGGGTAGCCGCTTCATCAAGGGGCAGGAGATTGTCCACATCTCCAGCAGCCGCGCCACCGGAGAGGTCTTCACCCTGACTCTGGGCGACCTCTACAAGCTCATTAACAGTCGCAGCCATCGCGCCCTCAAGCGTATCTGATGCAGATTGGGGAGTTGGATCACCAAATGAGCATCTGGCAGCTGTTGTACGAATTGGGCACGACTACGGTCGCGCTCTTGGCAGCCTGCCTAGTCGGGCAGGGCATCAAACTGGCAGTCCAACGCTGGACCAACCGTGGAGCCACCCAAACATGCAGACCGACATCATCGCCCGTAATCTCACCAAGTGGCGCAAAGAACAAGACTCCAAGCAAGCCAAAGTCGCTGTCAGCCGGGCATCGAGCACTGGGAGTCACATGGAAAGGCGCTCGCGCTCGGTAAGCGGCCCACCGAAGTTCAAGAAGTTGGTCGAGTACGAAGCGGCGAACGGCGTGAAGGGTTGGATGACGGCTCCCGGTGGAGTCAGCGTCGAAGGTAAGTAAGCAGATTGGCGGGGGTTCGACTCCCCCGCCTCTCTTTGGCCAGAGCTCCGTTAATGGATGTCAACGCTAGCCCTCTTCTGGGCGAAACGGACCGGAAATGACCGGCAGGCCAGCATAGTCATCGTAGGCTAAGGAGCTAATCGTGAAATCTATCTGATTGGGGCAGGCAAGCCTGCCCCTCTTGGTCGACCCCAGCAATCTCGCTGGGGTAGTCAAGGGGTGAACATTTGGTTTTTCTGGGTTTGTTCGGCATTGCTTTCATCGTCATCTGCGCCACCTGTGGGTTCGAGAGTGAGCCACCCCATCCGCCCAAGCCTCGCTACAAACCGAAGTACTTCGCTGGACGGAGGCCGTAAATGAAAGTAAAAGATTTGATTGATCAGCTGCAGTGCTATGATCCCACACTCGATGTGGTGGTATCCGGTGGTGGCGACTACGCCAACGTGGTCAAAGTTGTTGTCGGCGCTCACTATTCTGGACCCTTGGTAAATGTGTTGGAGCTCTACGGATTAGGAGGAGCCATATGAAAGATCCGGCTACAGACGAGGAGATTGACGAGTTCCGCAAGAAATTCTGTCAGTTGAATTACCTCGATCGCTACCGGGTCGCCTACGGTGATTCACCGGGCGACCTTCTTGACTTGGCCGTATGCAAGTTTGCCGAAGCAGAAGATGAGGACGAGGCCAAGGATCTCATGGACGCCGTTGATGAGGCGCTCGCCAACCCCAGTAAACTTTGACCAAGGAGGAATGAATGCTTTACGTGAAATACGCAAAGAAGACCTATGATGTCGAGCTCCAGTGGCATGTCGGGAACAAGCCGGTTCTGGATCAGCTTGAGGGTGACACTGAGGGTGTCCTCAACCACGTTGTTGAGGTTTATGCCGATGGCGACGAGCTGGATTACATCCGCAGCACGTTCGACCGGTTGCCGATCAAGGTTGGTCGCACCTGTGTGTGGCATGGCGAAATGGCGAAGTTCATCGTTGTCAACCTGGGGAATCCATGAAAGTCGAAATCTACTGCTACCGGGGTCCGAACTACTACGGGTTCGGGCTTACTCCTGAGGCTGCCGTCGCGCAGGCTGTGCAGGCTGGTATGCGTCGCGACAAACTGTATCAGAACTACATGATGACACGTCTTCCGGAGGGAGTTAACAATGTCTACGTTGACGACTTCGGAGGACTTAACTGGGATTTCCCCAAAGAGATGGCGACGATCGACATGGAGTCGATTACGTCCAGGCCGGGCGCTCGCCTTTACCTCAATTCCAACACTGACAAATGGCAGGAGGAGGAGATCGCTTACCACAAGCCGAAAGGCGAGCCGCAGCTGCTGCATGTGCGGATCGAGGGTTGGATCGAGAGGCCATTCGCCGCTCATGAGGCCAGTGGAACTTCAGGTGAGGAGTTCATGATGGAATGGGCCGAAACCGTGGACGCGCCGCGTCTTGCGCAAGAGCTTTATGAGAACGGCGATTACGAGATCTTCCTCACCCCATTGAGCAAGTATAAGGCGGGGCGATGAGATACCTCGTCCATCTGCGAAGGACCACGGTGGAAGACGTGGTTGTCAACGTGGAGGCTGAGTCAGAAGACAAGGCTGAAGTGGAGGCCAAGACCATCATCGAGAACGGTGGTGGAGATGACTGGGATCTTGACGATGACAATCTCGACGTAGTGTCGGTCGAAGAAGCCGGCTAGCAAGGAATGGGCAAGGAAACTTGCCCCTTCTGCTCAGCCCCAGCAATCTTGCTGGGGCAGTCAGGAGTTTCACGAATGACTAAACATGAAATTCGCAAAGCTGCCAACGCTGCACGTGATGTTCATCCGATGTTGCGGTATGGACAAGCGATCTTCAATGCGGTCTACAAGGACCAGCCGCAAGCCGCAGAGAGGCTCATAGACACCAAGTTGGATTGTTTCCACGAAGACGGTGTGGTTGAGTCTTTCCTCGATAACATTTACGGACTGGGTGAATAAATGTCTAGTTTTAAAACAGGATGGGGGCTGTTCAAGATGCTTCTACAGCCCCTTCTCATGAGGTTTCGTAGAAAGCTGAAGGAGTTCGCCTGTTTCCACGATGAATGTGTATCTCGCATCGAGTGGTCTGGGATCTACATCATCTGCTCCAAGTGCAGGAAGACCGTTCGATGCATTATCAAACTATGACCTACTGCGTCCAATGTGGCTGGGATGGCAACGTTCATCAATATGGTTCGAAAGGCAATGATCTCTGTAGCAGATGTTTTGCTAACGAACTGGCTGATGAACCTCGCCAAGATGTGTATCTATTTAGTCAACACCAAGTCACGATGACTCGTGACCAACGTATGCCAGAGGAGAACAATGAAAGTTAAGGAACTGATCAGGCTGCTGGCTCTCCGAGATCCGGAAGCAGAAGTGGTTGTCCCTCATGATGAGGAATGGAATTGGCTTGAGCCGATCGGCTGTGCTACACGTCATAAGGTGGTGCACAATGTTAACGGGCACCCTGACAGCAACAACGAACCGATGAAGGTGGTTATCCTGCTCCCTTGGAATGGAGAATGACCATGAAGACTTGTCGATGTTTCAGCACTCTGGTGGCCGATGGCACACCTTTTTGCCAAGAATGCGGCTATCAGCCTTCTCACTGCCGGTGCGACCACACCACCACCAATTGTTTTGATGCGGCCCTAGTGCGCGCCAAAAACAGGCTCACGGCGGCCCAAGCCGCCAGAGACGCGGCGCACAAGACCGCCGTATTGGCGGCAAAGACATGGGGCCAGGCTTTGACTGAATGGATGGTATTGGACGCTGAGAAGATCAACTTTTTGTAATTCGGTGCTTAATCACTGGCACGACGCCTGCAGAACCATCACGCAGCAATCACACAACCGCAAGGAGCATCAAATGAAGGAAGTCACGTTCACCGTCCGCAAGGAAACCAAGCTCTACCTCGTTTGCGACGAGGACGGCGATAAGGCCAATCAGGCGATCGGTGCCCTCAACGTCAAGAAGTCGCTCTTCCCCGGCGTCACGGTCGGCGGCAAGGTGTCAGTCAGCCTCAATACTCCCACTCCACCGGTCATCGGCATCGGGCTGGGCGCGGTCACCGCCACCGACGTCGACAGCGCGCCGTACGGGTTGGTGGTCACGCCGTGAAGTGTGAGATCTGCGAGGACCCAACTGATAGTAAGATCCAGGCTTCATGTGGCCATGGATCTTACATTTGTCTGGAGTGTCAAGATGAATGTGAAGAATCACTCAAGGCAGATATTTGTCTGGGCTGCCAAGAGTCGCATGACGAAGACTATGAGGGAGAAGATGTGCCCCTCAAGCCGGTGGTCGAGTTGATTGGAACCGACAGCAATGCGTTTTCGATCATCGGTAAGTGCATGAAGGTCGCACGCAAGGCTGGCTGGGACAAGGCGACTCAGGACAAGGTGCGGGACGAGATGATGTCTGGCGACTATGACCACGTTCTCCAGACCGCCATGAAGTATTTCGAAGTGGAGTAAATCATGTCCTCACACTTTGTTGTAATGCGCTGGAATGGCCATGACTACGATGATAGCGTTGATTATGTTGACGCCGTATTCGACAGTCTCGCACTGGCGGTAGAACATTGTTTGAGAGTGGAACCACTTGTAATGTACAGAACCGATGTATTGCCGAGGAACGAGGCTTACTCGATCGATGAGTTTCTGGGTGCAACATGTTTGCGTAGCTTTACTTGGGAAGGAACTGAAGTTCCACACTCACTATACTGAGGACACACCAAATGTTCGTCAAGAAGAATACTGAGATTCCCGTTGGCTTCAAGATCACCAAGTGCCCACCGATGCCTGCGGCCGGCAAGTCGATCTATCGCTTGGAGGTTGAGGAAGAGGAGCGGCTCATCGCGGCTGCACAGGTGTCCGTCAAGGACACCCATACCTGCCAGACGCCGAGCAAGGAAGGCATGTTGTGCATGGAATGCGAGACGACCAAGACCGCCAAGGCTGGGTGACTCCATGGGCGGGTTTGAGAAGACGCAAGACAGCAAGGTAACTGCATTAGTGAAGCAGGGCGCTCACGGCTGGATTCAGTGGAAAGGTACTGCCGTGTGTATGGATGTTCATTGTACTTGCGGCGAGCACACACACATCGACGATGAGTTCGCCTATTTCGTTAGGTGTGGCGCGTGTGGAAAGACATGGCAATGTAATCCGAACATCGAGTTGATTGAAGCATCTGTCCAGGACCTAAAGGGCGCATGTGAACCTGTGTTGTCGATGACTGACGGGAGTAATGACCGCTAGTTGCGGTCCCATGGGCTGGCCGGTGGTATTGAGAAGCACCCCTACTCGGAGAGAGTCGATCCGGCAGCCCCTATTTTACAGGAGCCCTATGAAGACTAAAATTGTCGGAATGCTCGCTGGACTGGCTCTTGCTTGTGGCGACTCCAATCCAATTGACAATGTGCTTGGACCGCAGCTGAAAAATTTCCCAAATCAGTGTGGCGCGGTCGAAGTATATGGTTTTTCCCACTCGGCAGGGGTCGCCAATTGCGCTTACATCCGCAAGGCTGTATTGCTTTCACGCGAGATTTTGTGGCAGGCTGGACTGTGGGCTCCAGCTGGGCCGCATGGCCATGACCAAAGTGTCAGCCAATTTCAGCTGTATGTCCACGACACGTTTGGTTGGACCGACATTTGGAGTCGTCAGATTTCGGGTGAAACAAATCGCGGCACCACCTCAATCGAGGTAAACGACGACCTATCTTCGCTGCTACATGAAGAAATCCACGTCATGCTGGGCCAGGATGGCGATAATCACGATAATTGGGATAAGCTCGGCTACTATGGGTTGGACACCTACTTTTCAAATCAAGTTGGAGATGGTATGGCGTGGAATTGCGCAACCGGTCGTGGCATGACGCGTGCAATGGTGGATTCGCTCCGCGATTCCGGGCGGCCCATCGACGAGTTTTTGATCAAACACCCCGACTGCCTGAATAAGGAATAAGACATTGATCCTTCAATTTATGGTCGGCATGTTGGCAGTGGCCATGACGATTCTCATTTTAAATTTTGTGGGATTCTTGGCAAGATCCTTCGAAGAGTATCCAAACTACCTGGACCTGGAGAATGTGGTCATTGGCATACTCATCTTGGTGTGGTTGTCTTTTGCGACGGTCGTAGCGTGGTTTGTTGGCGGTTGCATCATCAAAACAATCATTTCCTTGTAGGAGAGCCCGAAAATGTCGAAACTACTGAGTGACGCGACTGAAGCAGAATTGGAGTCGCAGCTGAAGGCCAGGAAGAAATCCAGATGTAACAATCCTGTCGGCACCTGGACGATTAAGACCGAGGGTGATTGCGAGGGTAAGAGTATTAAGACGATTGCTACGGAAACTGGGCATGTTGGTGATCTTCTCTTGAAATACGCCGCTACGGCATACTACACCCTGTGGGCCGAATTAGTTACCGGAGCAGTGGACTCGCTTTACACTACGCCCAATACGGCGTCGGTAGCCGCAAGCACTTTCCCATTAGAGCCAGCGCTGGATCGTCTTACTACAGTGACCAATGTTGTTAGTGTTGACGAGATTATTCAGATAAGGAAGTTTTTGGGCGAGGAATTTGAGGTTGTGCGCGGTATCATGTTCCGTAGCGTCGTCATTTCTAAGAGGCTCCCCTCATGGGCTCGGACTACTTAGTGGAGTGGGATACCGACGCGACTGATATTCCTATTTGTAAGAATAAGGTACATGACATTTCGTGCATCCTGTGGTACAAGCATACGCCAGAGCAGAAGGCAACCTTTACTGACCCTCCATCATCCGATCCAGAATCCCTGCCTAGACAGGAACGCATTACGGATCGGCACATACTACAACCCTACGAGACACCCCCGCCACCTTCGTTTAAGAGCCGTAGAACCAAGAAACCCAAAACCAAAGGACGCCGAAAATGACCAAGTTTTTCACGCTTTACAGCTGTGGTGAGCCGGTTGTAGTTGCGGTTGGTGATGCGTTTGTGGTGCCGCTTTACACTACGCCCAAGGACGCCGAAGAGGCGTTGATGTTTTACATTCATGAGGGAGCCAAGCTCGGATTTGACGACACTGGCACGTCCATCGAGGAAGTCACCATGGCACGTCCTGTGCAACCTGTATCCGCGTGAAAACTGACACCGGACTGCCCGAAGCCATTTATATGATGGTCTGCGTGCTGGCGATCGTCGTGGGCATCGTTTTCTTCCTATGGATTTAAGCATGGTCAGATGGGAGCGCTGGATTGTGATTTTCGGTGTGTACCTGACCATCATGGATTGGGATGGTCACACTGCAGGAAATGCATGAAGACGTTGATGGGACATGGCGCCACTGTGATTGAGATTACGCACGTCGCCATGATTTGGGAGGGTAAGCTCTACTCTCTACCTAAACCCAATCGCCACCACAATCTAATCCAGATGGCTTTTGCCGAGACGGGGCATCCTGTCTATCAAAGTTGGCAGGGATTCTTAGATAGCAACGGCAAGTTTGTGGGTCGGAAGGAGGCTTATAAAACCGCTTTAAAGGCGTGTCAGCTGGACATAATGCGCCCCAAGACTTGCCCACTACACTTATTGTTTTCAGAGGATATCTGGTAATGACTCGAAAAGAATTTGAGAGTTTAGTTAAAAAACTTAACCCATGCCAAACGGGAATGGCACGTCTGCGTCATGCCAAGGGCACGGTGCTCCAGGTGCTCAAGGAGTATGCTGCCTGTGAAGCTCATCCCAGGTGGCTGTTAACAGATCGACAACGGTTGCTAGATCAAGATTTTGCATGGCTTGAATTAAATGTTCGCAGTCTATCTCTACCGATGTATAGTGATGGTGTCAGTCGTCCTGCGCATAGGGCCGCCAAGCGTCTTATAGTCGAGCTCAAGCGTGTCAAAATTTTTTAAGCTCTATGTGCGTCGCCAACTGTACATGGAAGTAGTCATAGAAGCCAATTCCAAAAATGAGGCGCAACGTCTACTTGGTCGAGATATCATAAACCGTACCGGTCGATATGATCTCCGTTGGATTGGTAACCATGAAGATTTTGTAACCCTGATTTGTGAGATAGATAAAGATGGGAAAGCAATTCCTGATTAAGGAGTCCACAATGACACGTAAAGAGTTTCATAAGTTGGTCAAGTCCCTGCATCCTTGCGCAGATGGCATGCGCCGCCTTCGTGCCAAAAAGGGGACAGTGTTGCAGGTGCTCAAACAATATGCCAAACACGAGCGTGTTTGGAATCCCCACAAACGCGGATATAAAATGAATTGTGATTTCTGCTGGTTACGCAATATGGTCTGTTGGTGGCGTACCACAATCTGTAAGATGATTTATAAGCAAATGAAACGCGCCAAGGTTATCTAACATGACTAAAAAAGAATTTTGCTCATTGATTTCAAAGCTTAAACCGTGTGATGAAGGGTTGGTCCGCCTGCGCAACTCGCCAGGAACTCTGAGACAGGTACTGAAGCGGTATGCATCGTACAAGATCAACTACAGTTCCCATAGCCCTCAGCAGTGTGGTAGACACCGCCGCGCAATCGATTTTGATTGGTTGCTCCATATCGTAGAAATGAGCATTTATCATCTGGGTTATGATATCAGGGTACTCAAAAAGATTATGGCAGAGCTAGATCGCACCCTGCCGAATGTGCAGCGGCAACCACGTCCCTATTAGACACTGGCACGCCCATTGCATTTCTTCTTGTCTCCAGGAGAAGAGTCGATGGTACACTTGCTCGCCGCGATGCTTGTCGTTAGTCCACCGAGGCCCCGGACGGTGCCAGTCGTTCTCAAGCATTGTTTGACTCAATGTAAAGACGGTTACGATGACAGTGTACGCAGGTGTTGGTATGACGAAGCAAAATCTTGCAAAATCGAGTGTGTTGTCACACGTTGGCGACAATGTCTCCCAACAGTGGTGGTGTTGGGTAATTGGAACCCAACTCCTGCAGATTATCTGCCAGAGTCTTACGATTTTGTCCAATATCCGCCAGATACGTTTGTCTCGCATCTCGCAGATTCACCTGAACCAGAAACTCCGACATATCACTTTAGCGGCCATTTCGGCGTCGTGAAGGAATAACTATGGCAAATTTGCTCAAGCAGGATCTGGTTGGCAAAATGGTAGTACTTAATAAAGAGGCGTTTGACGAGCCTTTTTCGGAGGCTGATCGTACCTGCAAGGTGATTGGTGGGTTCGGGTCAAACGACATGGACATTGACGACCCGCGCTGTCTTTCACGTCGGGGCGGTGCGTTGTATGTTGAGTGGCCCGATGGTTCGTCGGGCGCGTTCCGTGGTCTGGACGTGGAGAAACTAGCATGAGCGTCTTGGCGATCATGGCAATGACGAGCATCATGGATACGCCCGGTCCGCAAGAGCGTGTTGATGTGCCCGTTCGGCGGGTGCGGTCGTCGCACACACACCCGTTCGAGACGACGGCCCAAGCGCGCGACAGAAAGAAACTAGAGCGGCAACGTAAAAAGAAGGCCCGCGCCGACCAGCGCCGGATAGAAAGATGATCTCAGAGCCACGAAACGAATAGTTGGCACGGCCATTGCACACCGGGACGGGGCCACGCAGTTCAGCGCCAACCAAGGATCAATAATGAATACCCGTCTCATCCCAACCGATTTCGGTTTCGAGATTCACCTCCGAATAGTTGATAACGACTCCAGGTCGCCGTTCAAGCAGTTCGGCACGGGTGTGGGTGTAACCATGGAGCAACATCTGGGCCGCGAACTTACTCCGGCAGAGCTAAAGTCGTTGGCTACCAACAAGTATGTGGAGATTGCATGACCCGCAAAGATTTTTTGAAAATCTTGAGGAAGTTAGACGCTTGTGGTGAAGGTTACGACACTGCTGCAGCCTCCAAAGGCGCAGTCTTCACAGTGGCGAAGGCGTGGAGGGACTCATACGGCTGGACGTGTGTACGTCAATATTATGACTGGTTAAAGCAAGAGCTCGACTCGCCGGGCAACCTGACCCGCAAAGAATACGCCCAGATGGTCGACTTGATGCATCGCCTTGAGCCAAATTTTATGACCCGGGCTGAAAGAGCAAAAAAGATAGACCTCGAAGATACATTGAATGAAATTACCTGTAGTCTAAGTACTGCAAGAAGTATGTTAAACGACGCCCAAGATCTAGAAGACTCAATCAGATCGGACCTAGAAAACGCCCATGCAGATACGAAGATGTATACGAAAGAAGTGAGAGAAAAAACCATTCGGGGACAAAAGTTGGAGAATGAGCTTAAGCGATTCGATAAGTAGCAAATTTGCAAGGTTGTTAAACCAAAGGAGAAGTAAATAATATGCGTAGAGTTGATTTTGTTGAAGTGCTGAAGAAGTTAGGTGCCAGTCCCGAGGGTATTGAGGCTGTCAGCCGAGTTCCCGGTAAGGTGACTCAGGTTGCACGAAAGTTTGCACATCCGCGTGGTCGAGGTGCGCCGGTCAAGCGTCAGTATTTTGATTGGCTGGTCGAGCAAGTCGCGACCATCAACACCGCTCTGACTCCGTTCGAGCAGAGCGAGGTTACGCAGATCGTCACTAACGCCGACACCGTTCGGCAGTAAACATTCACAAGGACTAGGGGTTTAGGTGGAGCCGGCCTAAACTTGCGGAGATAACTTCTTCCAACAGAGCAATCCTTGACTATATAAACCCGGTTTGGCGAATTGGAACCGGTGCTCTAAATATTCGCTCAGTACGCAAGGGCTAAATCTTTATCATAAATCTAGCTGGTCCCAACCAGAGAGCACTGGTTTAGATTTAGCCTTTGCGCATTGATTTACACAATGGAGAATACAATGAATTTTGGAGAACCAAAAAGTCTAGATGCAGCCTTTGCAGATTTGACTGTCCCACAGCGATTCGTATATCTGTTGTTGAGTATCCCGCTTACTCCGATACATGGGCTGGTGTTCTCATGTCTATGGAATTGGTTCCTTGTGCCGCTCGGTCTGATTCATGTCAGCTGGATTCATATGCTTGGTGTCGGACTCGTCACGTACGGTCTTACCAGCACATACGGCGCTGCGACCAAATCGGTCGATAGTGCATTCGAATATGTCGTTGGGCGATACATGTTTTTGGGAGTCATCCTTCTTGAGGGCTGGATTGTCCATGCACTCATGTAACAACGGAGAGTAAAATGTCACTGTTTAATGTTTGTGTTTTGGCGTATGTATTTATCGCCGGCATGATGTTCAATAGTATGCTGGAGGTTGAGGACGACAAACGCACGCCTCTTGCGCGGATGTCAATCGGTGTGATTAAGCTAGGCGGATCATCTGTCTGGCCGCTGGTGGCATTTATCACGTTCATGGATTCGCTCGGGAGTTATTTATGAAGTTAGCAGTCTTTGCGCTGTGCATGTTTACGGGTTGCGCGACCACCACCGCTCCCCAACGTCGAGTGATGACCAACAATGAGGAGTTCGCCAATGCACCACCGACCTTCATTTTCACCGAAGCTATCAGACTAAATCGTGACCAGACTATTGTTTGTACATATCTGGCTAAGCGGAACGGATTCTTTTGCCAGACCCCACAGGAGTTTTTAGCGATGCAGTCTAAGAACCCGTGATTGGCATGGTGGTTGCAATTTTTCCTGGTTGGAGGGGCACACATGGACTTGGTGTACGAGTTGGAAGAGGACGGGGACCCTGAATTGGCTGCGCTCATTCGAAAGGCTATCGAGGACAACACAACTACACAAGTTGATGAGGACGTTGAATATGAACGCTTCCTCAACAATGAAGGTATATAATGACGGTTAGTTTCCATTTGGACTACGCCGTTGAGGTTATTAACCCGGCCAATTCTGTAGAGTGGATGTACATAAGTATATATTCATCACTAGATGAAGCGACTAAGGTTGCGGACTCCATGCCGGGTGCAAGGGTACGTACGTTCACGGTGGCAACCTACAAGAAAGTTCTAGATGTGGCAAGCGAACCAGAAGTTAATATAAAGGATGGTGACGAAGATGGGTCCCAAGATGTTGAAGGTAGTTCTCCGCAAGCCAACGATTCGAGTGATGCGCACGCCGGGACCGTACAGCCAGTGGATCATAGCATCTCGCTCCCTTGACAAGTTGGGTCGCCGAACCGTTAACTTTCTGGGTGCGTTCGTGACGCGAGAAGATGCACGTGCTTCAGCACAGGTGCTCAAACGTATTTTTGAGGTAGAAAACGATGACTGACTGTCGCGAAGCCCTGAAGGTCCTAAACGCAGCCATCGTCAAATTTAACAATGCATGTGCTGATGAAAATTCCGACAAACTTTGTGCTTGTCAAAAACTTCATGCCACCATCAAGGAGATTGGTGTGACCGCCGAGCCATGCCAATAGTCTATGAAACTTCATTTCCAGGACGTGCCGATTCGGGTGTTGGATGTGATACGTACCCTGCAGGAGCATAAGCACCAAGCATATCTGGTGGGCGGGTGTGTGCGTGACATGCTCATGAGTGTCACTCCCAAAGATTGGGATGTGTGCACCGACGCGTTGCCAAAGCGGGTGATGAAGTATTTTCTGAGGACTATTCCTACCGGAATCGACCATGGGACAATTACCGTGAATTCTGGTGGAGAAATGGTCGAGGTTACCACTTTCAGGTCTGAAAGCGGATTTACCGATGGTCGCCGCCCAGATGAGGTTGAGTACGAAATCGACATTAACGCAGATTTGCTGCGTCGCGATTTTACCATGAATGCAATCGCATGGGATCCAATCTTCAATGTGTTGGCTGACCCCTTCGATGGACAAGGCGACATTGAGCGCAGAGTGATCCGTGCGGTTGGAGATGTCAACAAGCGCTTTAAGGAAGATGGGCTGCGTTGTATCCGTGCGATTCGGTTCCAAACTCGCATGGGCTTTGAAATAGAGCCTGAAACGCATGCAGCAATCGGCGCCAACCTGGAGACCTTCGCTAAGGTTTCGATTGAGCGTCGCCAAGATGAATTTTTCAAGATTCTAGTTATGCCCAACGCTCAAGAAGGGTTGATCGAACTGTGTGAAACGGGGCTGCTTGACCACATCCATCCGATGTTAAGCCAAAATGGGTGTTATACCTGCCTGAACAATGTTAAGCCGACTGTAGAAATGCGGTTGGCGGCGCTGTTTTGCTCTTACGCCAATAGTTACATTAGCGATGAGGATTTACTCACCCCACTTAAACTCCCTGCCAAGATGGAGGCATTTATTTTGACCGCACGTGAGCAAAAGTGTGTGCCGGGGAGACTAGGTCCAGTTGCAGACAGAGATATTCGCATATGGATTCGCGCATGCGGGGACATTGATGCGAACGAATTGTTGGATATGTATGCAGCACTGACAGGTGAGAGTCCCAATAATTTTTTTAGAGTGCGCGGTCTTATTACACAACAGCCGCGCAAGTTGGCTTTGGATGGACATGAAATCAAGGAAGAATTGGGTTTGGCTAAACCAGGACCTTTGATTGGCAAGGCGACCAAAATGTTGTGGTCTTTGGTTTTGGGTGATCCAAATATGAATACGCCCGAAATGCTGCGTGCCGCGCTGAGAGAGTACCATGAATAACATGGCCGATGATTTCCAGCGGCTGCTATATGACTTCCATGGTATCTCCGGAGTGTTCACATTCAAACACCCATGTGAAGGTATTGCCTGTGAAATCTGTTATAATGCCATCCGCGACTTCTTTAACAACTCCAACCCGCATGAGACTGAACGTGAATTCTGGTGTTATGATTGTGATACCTATGTAACTGTTACACGGCCAGATGGTGACTGGGTTAGTAAAGTGACCTGTATTGTCTGCGAAGAAAATCTCGCCGACAGCAATGGCACATGATTTGCTGCCTGGATTGCTGGAGCCACCTATACTCATACGGGAAAACAAACGGGAGCAAGATCGATGGCTGACCTGATTTTGACAAAGGAAGAAGAGAAGACCTTCAATGAGTGGCTGAAGGACCACCATGATAGATATCATGGTGGTCGATATCCATACTCTGGAGCCGCTGGCGGAGCCATCTCCTTTCATTGGACCCAAACCGGCCTCGGCGACGAGACTACGGTCCACTGTGCCCACTGCAAGAATAAACCCGAACACATCGGTCACTTAACCGACATCAGTCTATGGTAAAGGAATACTTGATGATTAAGCATCATTGATCTTAGGAGGCTATATGGCTGACAAAATAAAGAAACTTGAGATTCCAGTCGTCATAAATAAGATGACATGTTCAGATTGTGGCGTAGCATTTGGCGTGCCCGAATACTACGAAACGACCCGCAAAAGCGACCACAAAACCTTCTATTGCCCCAATGGGCACGGTTTGACCTTTACTGGCAAAACTGATCAAGATACGATTAAAGACCTGAATTTACAGCTAGATGCGCTCAAAGCAATCCTTAAATGCATATCTGATATAGAGATTGGCGTTGTGTTTAACAAAAATTCGCTAGAGATGGCGGTCCAACTTGCTAAAAGTGGTCTAAAGTAATGCAAGCGGTCGTGAAAATATATATCGATAAGGAAGTTGCTAGTAGGCTGAAGGCGCTGGGTATTTACATGGAGAGGGACGGCGTCCTAGATATTGATGGTATTCAAGAATACAACATACTAGAAGAGACTCATCAGCAAATCTTGCTATATTCCAAAACTGGCTTTGCCGATTTGACCTTTGAAGAGTTCATACGAGCTATCAATGACAAATGAAGAGAGAAAAGAAGAGCACCGCAAGTGGTTGGCTGAATTGATGCGCGCCAAGTTAGAAGAATGGAAAATTCATCCAGGACCAGTTGCATACCGACCAGCACTTGGCATGACTCTTGAATTTCATAAGCGAAAGGATCGCTCGAACTAATGACACCGCCCGAATGGTTAATTAACGTCGCAAAGAACAATTTGGTGGTAGCAGCATATATGAAGATGTGGCCTGTTGGCGAGTCTGACTGCGCCGCGTTTTTTGAGGCATTGGCTCAGGAACTGGCTCAGCAGGGAGCAGATCAATCTAGAGAATACGACCGTTTGGCTTTTGCAGCTAATGGGTTTTGTCTCGCCGTTGATGCAGCCGGCGTACATCAGCGTCGTGGACGTGGTGGTCAACAGGTGTCATTTCATGGCGATTTTGCCAGCATTACGCCATCGTCGCTAAGCCGACTGGAATGGCACGCAAGAAATATGCGAGATAACAAGGACAATCTTGAATACGCTATCTCTTTTATGGAGAAACAGGAACAAGATCTGCGTGCCGAAATTGCTACACTGGAAAGAAAGCTTAATGCCTTGATGGCTGAGAAGACAATCAAATGACAATTAAAGACATGGCACAAGAGGTCGTAGAAAAGATAGTGGAGCGTGAACTTGCTCCGGATATCGTCTTGGATATGGTGGGCGAGGTGTTAAACAACGAATACGACATAGCCGGAATCGCCACCGAACACATCGAGGAGATGGTTAAAGACTTAGATCCAGATGACGCCATTTGTTCAGCTATTCAAGATAATCTTGACCTTGATGATAAGATCGAAAAATATCTTGCGGCTAGGGTCGACGAGCTCCTTGAGGCTGCTATTGACGAGCTCGATTTGGACGAAATGATTCAGGTGGCAATCGAAGACAAGCTTCAGGAACTTATTGAGTAAATAAAATGAATAAGTATAATAAGTTGATCAAGCAGTTAAAGAAAATGGCTAAAACAATTGACCGCCTAGAAATGGTAGTCAAGTTTATAGCTCCACGATGTTCACACTGTGGACTTGGGATGGTGGTGCGTCAAAACTCGTATACCAGTAAGCTATTTTATGGATGTGCGCTATATCCTCATTGTAAAGATATGACTGGGTTATGCATGAATCTGGAGTGTCACCCTGCGCAACACCCACATGGATATCATGGTGTCTCTAAACCACATGCGTATGTTAAGATTCATAAGGTTTTGGTCTGATTATGGACTACGATGGCGACTGCCCTTTCTAAACGGGCACGCCGATTGCAAAAACCAATGGGACACACCACAGGAGCGACCCAATGAGCGGTGAAATTCGACACAGTGGCGGTGAGTATGTTGACTCAGGGCTTCGAGACGTGAACGGCAAGCCCATCGAAAAATGGGTACGATCTTCCACCGAGGTGAAGTGCTGTGACGAGTGGGTATATTGCGGCGGCTTCACCAACACCTGTCCGTCCTGCGGGACCGACTACAACATGTCTGGTCAGCAACTTGCCCCTCGCAGCCAGTGGGGTGAAGACACTGGTGAGTCTCTGGCTGACATTCTCGACATTGACTCCGGATGGGAATATGAAAATCGTTAAGGTGCCACATGACTGCCTACTTCACGACCACCATTTCGCGGCCAATCCCCAATAGTGAAGACGAAGTAGAAATCGAAATCGCTGTGTTTGGCGATTACGAGCCATTCGTCCCCGCCCGCGTTAGTGGGCCACCGGAGGATTGCTACCCTTCTGAAGGCGGTTACGCTCAAGATGTGTATGCAGTGTTTGACGATGAGGGTAATGACCGGCTGATCCCACTTACCAAAGAAGAACTCGACAGTTTTGAAGAACCGATGGCTCAAGCAATTATGGATTGTGAAGAAGCCGCCTATGAAAGGGCTATGGAGAATCGTTATGACGCAGACAAAACTCGCGACTGATGCCGTCCCGGCGCATACCCACGCCCCGCTTGGCCCCGTGCGAGCGCGCTTTAAACTCCTGCTCATGCGGGTGGTGCTCATCGGCCCGGTGGCCGCACTCATCGCGGATCGTATCGCGCACGCGCTCGGCTTTTGCCTAGGGTTCTAGTTATGGCTAACCATTACGCAGGCGAAATTGGTGAATGTGATACCGGATTGTGTGGGCGATGCGCCTTCCGTACATACAAGATTGTACGGTCGTATCCAGATTATGCTGGCCGATCCAGGTATGGATATAGAGCGAAGACGATTAGGCGTGGACTAAGTCTAGCGGCTGTCCGAGCGCATTGCGCCAATCCTGACGCATGCAGTATGACCACTACTAAGCCTCTGCGCAACGGCGAGAGATATTTCGACTCATACTATGAAGAGTAACACTCGTGACATTTGTAGCAATTGCCATCCGAGGATGGCTGAGCATGCTACAGTATCTAAGTGTGATGATTGTAGGAGTGAAAACGAACCACCCTACAAAGAATTGCTCAATAAAGTACGCCAAGATGACGGACAGTGCACATACTGCCCTCCGAACAAGGGTGAAAACACACCACGTCGTGCCAGACATGGCTCCCAAAAGTCTAGAAAGAGGGATAAACGATGAAACTGAACGATAAGTTGATTGTAGCGAAGAAATTCTCCGCGATGATGTTTGAGGATTTAGGGAAGCGTTATGGCGATGCTCCTAACGACCACCCATATTCTAAGCATACACAAGATGTTGTAGATGTGCTGCTGTCGTTTGGCATAACTGACCGTGACATTTTGGCGGCTGCATATCTGCACGATACGTTGGAAGATACCCCGGTCACAAAGGCAATGCTAAGCGAGTTCTTTGGAGACACGGTGGCTGACTATGTTGATTCAGTAACCGACATGCCCGGCGCGAATCGCAAAGAACGCAAGGCTGCAACATATCCTAAGACTCGTGCCAACCCAGTCGGCATTCAGATAAAACTGGCTGATCGCATTGCGAATGTGCAATTTTCCATTCTTACCAAGAACGAGCGAATGTTTCGTATGTACTATAAGGAGCGTATTGAATTTGACAAACAACTACGAACCGACGACCACCCCCGTATGTGGGAATCACTTGATTATCTGATGTACACTGGATTGCCGCACATTAAAGGAGAACTTAACCCGCATGAATGAAATTCCAACAAAACGTGTCTGGTTTGTTGCTTGTGGATGTTATCGACAAGGATGGGTGGCGGAATATCTTGAAAAGAGGGATTGAAAATTGGCCCACAGATGGCAGCCGCCCGTATATATGCGGGCCTCCTTGGGAGCCCGCCGTGCTTGATCTACCAAACTGTAAAGCCATCCATGCCGAAGGAGTTAAGTGCCCCCGGTGTGGGCATTGGCATATGGTGAGTGTAAATTGGGATAATTGGTGCGATCGATGCTGCCGTGTCTTCATTGAAGAATATCCTGACCACGAGTACACCTTCTCTATCAAAGAAGCCTACCGCGTCCAACGTGAGAGATGGCATGTTGGCGAATATGCTACAAAATGACACCCAGCGTAAATCTTAATGCTCACTAATATATCCAAAGCACATGTGACCACCCCAAATCTAGATAAAGAACGATACATCGCCTGGGATGGTCATTGTTTCTATCTAGATAAATATAGTGGCAAGACATTTGTCCACTCTGTATGGTGCAGATGTAGGCACAAAAACCAGTTGCATACCGATGATATGCCTGAAGATATGAAAGTGGCAGCTTTCATATGGAATAAAGCGAACTTTGTGGCCATACCTCTGCAAGAATTCCTCGAAAAGATTTATGTCGATTCCAAATCGCCTCCTTAATCGGTGGCACCACGATTGCAAAAAGTCGTTGTACTGGTGGCAATAATGCCTCCAAGACCGGCCACACGGCCAGGAGTTGCAAAATGGAGTCGATTCGTTCAGTTGAGGTTGTGAAGGCGGAAGTGGATGCGAAGCTCAAGACGAAGGAGAGTGTCGCGGGTATGCAGTTCATCAATTCGAAGGGGTCCGTTGGAACCATTCTGGAGGCTCTCTCAGGGCGCGGCAAGCTCCAGGCGAGCATGACCTGCGTGGAGGGCGGACCTGACCACATCCGGGAGCGCTCCGACTGGCACCAGTGCTACCTTTCGCCGGAGAAGGCGAAGAATAAGCCGCGCAAGACCGGCGGTCCGAACACCGGCATGTCGCTCCGCACTCCGGATGGCACTCTGCTCAGCTACAAGGCGATCGTCGAGGATGACAGCGATGAGGTGAAGGCCGCGAAGGAGCTCAACAACGAGGCGTTCGCCACCGCCAAGATGGCCCGTGATGCCGCCGAAGCTGTCGAGAAGACCAACAAGGTGACTCTTCGCGCTCAGAAGCAGGAAGAGGCACGGCAGGTCCGCAAGGCCGCAAAGGACGCGGAGACGGCTGCCGCATTCAAGGCGAGCGCGAGCAAGCTGAAGGAGTACGCGGACAGCATCGGCGCGAAGGTGTCGCCCAATGCCCCGCAGGTCAGCGAGTCGACGGACGAGACGGTCCAGGCGTAATGGTGGTGAATTCTGGTTCCTTGCTCACGGAGAGCAGGGGTAATTAGGGCATGCACTCCCTTTCCCGATTTATTCCCCGCTACAGGTTAGTTAAGGGTGGGCTTGCCAGTCCACGATGTTCTGCAGTACCTCGTGGAAATATCTGGGCCCAGTACCTTAGGCCGTCCAATTCGGCCGGTGGGGGTTGTGGGTGTGATAGGTTGTATAGAGGAAGTGTGGCCGCCGTGCACTGTCAGCGGCATGTGCATTGAGCTCCACCCAAAAATAATTTGGGCTAAAACGTAAGCGAACACGGAATGCTCTATTGAGATAGCATGGTAGATAGGGGTGGTGCCCTGAAGTGCTGTGTAATGTAGATGTGAGAACCGTAAGTAAGCCACACCTAGAGAGAACTAACCACCTTAATAGGCCGGGGTTCAAGTCCCCGGTAGCCCACCAATTCTATGATTAAATATATCGTTATAGTTGATAAACACAACAAAAAAAGCTTTGAATCGTGGGATGACGCTAAGGCGTGGGCAGATGTTCAGGCGGCGCGCAAGAAGGTTAACAGTGTCATCATATTTTATGTAAGATCTAGTGATACCCATTCATACATACTCAAATGAAGATTCTAATCTTAGATGATGACGATTGTCGTCACAATCGTTTCAAACTTCATCTATTGGGGAACCATTTCCTCACGCACGCGCGAACATATGATGAGTTCGTGACGGCGATGATGACAGACACATTTGATGTGATTTTTCTCGATCACGATCTCAATTACGAGGAGTATGTCTCCAAGGATAAAAATGGTTGTGAGCTCACTGGATATCATGCAGCACTTTGGATCGTGAAGAATCTCCAACTGGAGACTCGCCCAAATAACATCGTCATTCATTCACATAACATGGGTGGAGTGATCCAGATGTTAGGCATATTGAAAGATGCTGGATATAACCCAAAGATCTGGGAGTTCTCCCCAGCAGAGAATCCGCTAGAAGGTGCGGGACTAGGGCCGGCAAATGAGTAATGGAAGAGATTTATGAGCATCATCAAAAGCGAGATGCAGAACGGTCGGCATGACGATTGCAGAATGGTGTGTACCCCGCCACAAAGGAGTACCAAAATGGAACTCGCAATCGAGCCGCCAGTCAAGTACACCGCCAATTTCCTTGGCGAAGATGTGTCGTCGATTTATACCAAAATGAGTGTGCTGCCTTGGGATAGGCACAGCGCAAACATGTATGGCAAGAAGATTGACATGCCGCGATTCTTCGTTTGGATGGGTATTCCACCGCTCAAGCTGTACGGGGCACCTGTGCCGACGATTGAGTGGACCCCAGAGGCTATCGATGTGCGCGAACGTGTCCAGAAAGCGACCGGCGTGCTTTACGATAGCCTCAATATCAACATGTACCGGGACGAAAATGATTATCTTGGATGGCACATCGACCCGGAAGACGAGGGTCGGTGGGATTATCCCATTGCCAGCGTAACGCTCGGTGCTGAACGACAGTTCCAGATGCGCCAATACATCAAGAATGAGGGCTCAAGTAAGAAGGTCCCGGTTGGCGACATCCACAGCATCACGCTTGGCCATGGCAGCCTTCTGTTGATGCCGCCCGGCTTCCAAGCGGGCTGGTTACACCGCGCCCCTAAGAGCAATAAGAAATGTATCCGCCGCATTAACCTGACCTTCCGGCGTATGGCCCCCTAGGGGCCGGTACGGCGGTTGCAGCACCCGGTGTGGAACACAACCACACCGGGAGTCCAAAATGAGCGAAATCCGACGTAGTGGCGGCGAATATGTTGACTCTGGATTGACTGATGCTGACGGCAAGAGCATCCAGAAGTGGCAGCGGTCAAAGGTTGAGGTGAAGTGCTGCGGCGAGTGGTTCCACTGTGGTGGATTTACCAACACCTGCGAATACTGCGGTGCCGACTACAACATGTCGGGTCAGCAGCTTGCCTCACGCAGCCAGTGGGGTGAAGACACCGGGGAGTCGGTTGACGACATCCTGAGTGTGGACACCGACTACGCGTCGTACGACGGAGAATAAGGATGTATCTAGTCACCTCCTATAGCGACACGTGGCTCATCGGCGCCATGAAGATCTTCAGTAAGAAGACCGCTGCTCGCAAGTATTACGAATCCGTACGAGCAGCGATCGGATATGCAGTCTGCTATCAGGTCCATAGCGATTGGACTCTGCCCGAGTTAATCTGGAATCATGTCTCCGATTTGAGGGAGGTCACTGGCTCGCCCGGAGTTGGCGAAGACGAAGCTGGCTAAGAAGATGACTAAAGTTAAGGTTGGCACCATGAAGCGGGGCGATTTAATCGGCGTGTGGTCCGGGGAGTGAAAATGGCGAGTAAGACCAAGGCGAGTAAGATTGAGGTGATAGACCTTGCTAACGAACCTATGGTCTATGTTAACACTCAGGACTATAGGGATGCAATCGACGGCACCATGCCAGCTACGCTGTTCTCGCTTGCGTATGACTGGATGGATAAACCACATCGGCTGGTCTACGACCTATGTAATGAGATTGATCGCCTTAGAGCGAAATATGAGGACCCCAATGGCAAATGACTTTTACGAGGCCATATATGATGGCAGGTATACAACCAAACTCCGATGGGCGTCACATACTCAAGACCCAGTGGCCTGTAGGGCACACAAGGAAGACGTATGTGCTTTGGAGGCCCTGTTTAAAACAGACCTCTTGGCTGAATATGACGTTACCAACAATCCAAAAGCTGATCTTTGCTATGCAAAGGCATGGGACATGGGACACGCCAATGGACTCCACGAGGTGGCGATGTATTTTGAGGATTTGGTAGGTCTGATCAAGTAGGAGGTTGTATGTCAAAGACTAAGAAAAAGAAACTGGTCGCCCACGACCTCGATGGATGCATGTGCGATTGGGATGGCGCTATGAAACGCGACCTGACTGCCATGCTATTGCCCGGTGAGGCTTCATTGCCACCCATTCTCGATCCAAATGTCCCTGAGTATCGGGACCGATGTGAAATTATCAAGGGCCGTCCTGGCTGGTGGCTAAACTTGGTGCCGCTTGCCAGCGGCTTCAAACTATATGAACTGGTCAAGGAAATTGGTTTCAAGAGCCAAGTCCTGACCAAAGGACCTCGACGTTTTCCAATGGCATGGGCAGAAAAGGTTCAGTGGTGTGCTGCCCATATGCCGGGCGTCGGTGTAAACATCGTAATGAACAAGGAACTTTTCAACGCGGATGTGCTCATCGATGATTTTCCTCCGTACAACATGAAATGGCTGGACCGCCACCCAAACGGCCTCGTAATTATGCCAGATCGCCCGTGGAATCAGTGGTGGAACCACCAGCGGGCATTTAGGTACCGGGATGGCGTAGAAGAGCCGGCAGATTTTCAATTGGTTAAAGCTGTTCTGGAAGCAAAGTTTAACGAATAGGGACGCGAGTGCCCGTGGATTTTTGTAGTAAGGGTTTGTAAAACGCCTGAGTCAGTATGACCCAAAGCTACCTGTTCGGAGGAGGGCTAGTGTGCCTGGATACTCCGTCAGATCTTAAATAATCTGCTATTGCTTTTGCTGCGGAGTCACAACCCACTGCTGTTTTTATGACGACGATAGGAAGAGGAGAAGAGTATGGATAGTGTAAAGAAGAATAGTGTTGACAATAAGGAAGAGTTAGAATCTCTTTTGTTTCAGATGCGCGAAGAAGGTAGTGGAACCACCAGATTGCAGTGGTTTTGCATGGTGTTGTTCGTTTCTGACCTTATCTGCGGGTTGGTCGCACCGCAGATCAAGGCGTGGTATGGAGCGATTCCAGTTCTTTTCACGTTCGTAGTCTATCTGCTCAGCCTAGCAAACCAGCGCGCCAAGTTGGTTACCATTAACACTCTCTTGGAGCTCGGCCGTCGCATGTCGTGAAAACTCCGCCAATTGGACAGGTCGTTTGGCGGTCGGTTGGTGGCATGGTTGTTGCAGACTGGGTTTGTATGGTGCGAGTGGCACACGGCTGCCCAGATCCGAGGCATAAAAGGGCTTGTACGTGTGCAGATGAGGTGGGTGTGGTAAAATGGGGTTTGACTGGCGACCGACATCAACCAGATGTTGATGCCTGGAAGGAGCGTGTGATTCCATGGTACTTTGGGTAAGTAAAGGTGGTCGACGTCGTGTGCTTTATGATGGCACCTTCCTGAACTTTGAACATCTGTACACTCACAAAGGTAATTCTAAATGGGTGTCAATGGATTCGGCCACATTTTTGCACAGCCTCCCAACTAAGAAAGATGTTAAGGCCGTGTGGCCGACAACCCGCAAAGGAGGCACCTGGGATGAATATTGAACTCATCGTCGACCATGAAGGTCTTGAGATTTATGGATTGGTCGAGCACGGTAGTTTAGAAGACCGGGTGCTCTATGAGGGCTCTAAGACAGAGGTGTTGAGCTTTTATCTGGGCATGGTTGGCCCGCAGGCTGAGGCATGAGACTTATGACTCCGGGTGATGCTTTACAGTTCGTTGGGTGTCGGGTCCAGAAGCACTCTGGTAAGCCTTTTAAATCGACATTTATCACCGCCACGGTCGCTGGAGCAGTCTACTCACCATATCCAGGACGGTCCGATAGGGTGGCCTTTGTCTTCGAAGAAGATGATTCGATTGTTGAGTGTAATTTGCTGGATTTCGCCATCATTTAAGGAGTATAACATGTCTGAAGAATTGCCTATTGTCGAAAAGAAGACGTGCTTGGTGGCGCGTGGTATTCCCGGCGCCGGCAAGTCTACTCTTCTCTCTAAAAGGGCGCCCAACGCGCTTGTCTGTTCTGCTGACCACTTTTTTATCGGCGCGGATGGCAAGTATGTTTTCGACGCGTCGAAACTGAGGGGTGCTCACGAAAGTAGTTTCAATAAATTCCGACTGGCGGTGGCCGGTGGCGCCCCAATGGTCGCAGTCGATAATACCAACCTCACTTGGTGGGAGATGGGACGATATGTCGAGCTCGCGCTTGGTGTCGGATATCAGGTTGAGGTGCTGGATGTGCAGACCCCACCGGACGTGGCAGCTGCGCGTGGCATTCATGGTGTCCCGGCAGAGCACGTCCAGAAGATGGCGCGCAAGAAGCTTGAGGTACCGGAGAATGTTCGTGCCAATCCGAATTTCAAGTACACTACGATCAAGTGAGTCATCAATGCGGCGAACCTAGATAAATGTACGACCATGTTTGCCGCTGCCTGATTGGCACGGTTCTTGCAATTTCCCCGTGTGGAGGACGCCCCATTTGTCATCGGAACAGTCTAAGAGCACCATAAAGAACACTCGTGAACTCATCGATAAGCTGTTGGAGGAGGCCCGCAACGACATAGAACAAGCGAAGGAAACTCTCCGAAAGGCTGCCGCAGAACAAGGCCATAAAATCAAACTCTAACCACAGGACAGACGATGAAGATCCTTGCAAAGGACCAGTTGGACGAGAATATTGCTTTCGTTGATGAGTGTATTAGTCTGGGTGCGCACACGCCGCCAACCTTCATTCTTGCTGCTGATGTGGTACCTGAAGTGGGTGTGGTTGTGGTCGTCTTCTCAGATAGGACGGTCGCTTCGATGGAATTCAGTGAGTTCACCCCCAACCCGACTGCAACCCCAGACTTTTCTGACTTGGAAATCATCGATCATGGGCTGACGCTCCGTCTTGGGTCATACGAGGTCGATGTGGGAACCTTTATGAGCGGTTGGACCAACATAGACTAGGGCTACACGGCCCATAGCTCAGGGGTAGAGCAAGCACCTTATAAGTGCTAGGTCGTTGGTTCGAAGCCAACTGGGCCGACTATGAATGATGCTGAGAAGAAAAAGTGGTTGGATGGTTATGAGTGTGGGCTCACGTGGCCCGATTCACATGACTACCGTCCAGGCGGGCCGTGGATCTATATGGCTTCTCGAAGAGATCAGCCCGAGCAAATAGATATGGAAATACAATCTCGTCTAGAAAATGCGGCATGGCGTAGTGGTTGGGAGGTGGGCTTCGTGTGCGGCAAGTCGACTGGCATCCGGTTTACTCAAGCGCAGATCGATGCTATTTGGGTCAAACACGACCGCGAATTGCAGGTAGTGCAAATCCGTACCACAATTCAAAAATTAACCAACTCGTATAATGAGTTGGTGGCTCGTGCTGGCGAGATGCCAAAACTGGATGCTTGCGGTCCATATCGTTATATGGCGCAGCTTCTACTGACAGAAGCTGCCGGGAAGCTTAAAGAAGCTATTAATCAGCTGAATATTAGCATTAAATAGGGAATTGGCGCGATATATTGAATTTACACAAGCATAACCAGGAACATACTGAAGAATCGCATCGAGAAAGGTGCTCTGATATGATAGAGGAATACAAACTAAATATGGGCAACATGAAGGGTGGTGTAGTGGTATACTACACCTCTAATGAGTTAGATGCACTCCATGAACAAGCTAAGGTGTCATTTGAAAAGTTGTTGGCCTATAACAACGATTTGCGACTAAAATACTCCTCTGGGCTATGTAAAACAGATAAATATTATTATTTTAATCGAAATTTCGCAAGTGATTTAAAATTCTTGGGTACACATAATCTCCATAGTCACATGCTTCTAGACTATGGCAAGGAGATTCTTGCCTGTCTAGACGATAATGACAAGGAGATTGAGCGTGATATGAAAAAGAATGCCGAATTCGTTCGGCATTGCAAGAAAGATAATGTGAAATCTGCTGATTATTTTATGTGGCTTGTATATGAGCCGTGGACGATTCCAGAGTATTACACAGATGCCGGCAATGTAATTGACACTTGGGTCGCACGTTGTATCTGGAAAGATTTAAAGTCCAAATGCAATCTCTGCAATGTATCTATTTCACCTGGACGGCTTGTCGCGCATCAAGCATCAACGCAATGTGCAAATAAAGCTCTTAGCTATAAAGCTCATCAGGCGGGTTATGTGTATACGGCTAATCAGGCCATAGTCAGGGCGGTAAAAGCCGGAACACTGGTTGGCGAAAAGGTCCCAACCCACTACTCAATTTATGTGCCAGAGTGGACTATAAAGGCTGCCGAAATATATGCCAAAAACAAAGACTATGCTGGCATGTCTTTTGTAGAATTTGTTAACAGCATGAAACCATGAAGAAGCCAACTGGTCGTCCATGTAAAGAATGCCCATTTAAGCGCACATCAATGCCCGGATATCTCGGAGCCTCTACAACACGCGAATTCCTTGAAACTACAATGGTGGATGTTGCCATGCCGTGTCATACTACAGTTGATTATGACAGCGCGGATTGGAAAGAGAATTTATCGGATGCTAAATTTTGTTCCGGTGCGCTGATATTTTTTCGAAATATTTATAAATTATCTCGCGACTCGTCGCGACCGCGTCTTCAAACTAATAAAGGACTTGTATTTGGCACGCCGCTTGAATTTCTTGAACACCATGAGCGACATGATCCAATCGACGAAGAATGAACTTACTCGCATCGAAGTAATTTACTTCCCCAAGAAATGTCCGAAATGTCAGTCAATTATGCGCACAGTCACCAAGATGAGCTACTCTTGGTATGAGTGCACTAACGGTAGCTGCGGTTACGACTGCTGCTATATGCACAGGTGAATTATGTATAATCGAGACGAATTAGAGCGTGAAATAATTAGGTCAGCGGTGAAGATGTTCGCTGACTACCACGTTCTCTACAAGAATATGTTGCGAGGCAATAAAGATAGCAATGAGGCTAAGCTTCTCAAGGCAGTCGAGCTTTATGAAGCACATAAGGATATCATACATGACAGTAAATAAGAAGGTTCAGATTATTGGCGGTGGTACGATCGAGCATGTGGCGGCGCACCTGGCTCTGTCTGCTCCCGCATATGGTCAGACCGCTCGCAGATTGTCGGAGCTCGCTAAGGAACTATGTTACTCGCTCGACACCATCCTGACTTTGACCAAGATGGCAGGTGGGGATGTAATCGAGACTAATAGTGATGTGTCTCGTTGGGTTGCGAATATCATCAATGATCCGCTCACCAAGATTGTGTTCTTCAACGTGGCTCTGGTCGATTTCGGTGGCGCAGTATGGACGTTGCGTGACACGGATGTTGCGACCACAGAGTTTTGTGATCCGCTGCCACACGGTAAGTATGCTACCCGCCTGCAGAGTAATCTGAAGGATATCGATGGATATGCTATTGAGCTTATTCCGACTGACAAGATTGTAGATCGCATCCGGGCAATCCGTAAGGATATCACGTTGGTCGCGTTCAAGACTACATGCGGAGCAACGGAGGATGAACAGTACATTGCCGGCCTCAACCTGTTGAAGCGTGCCTCGTGCAATTTGGTATTGGCAAATGACGTCAAGACCCACGTGAATATGGTCATCACTCCCGAAGAAGCTAGATATCACGTCACCACTGACCGTGATGAGGCACTCCGTGGGTTGGTTGAGATGGCCAGCTTGCGCTCTCATCTTACATTCACCCGGTCCACTGTACTACAGGGAAACCCGATACCGTGGCAGTCAGAGTTGGTTCCGGACACCTTGCGTACGGTCGTCAATTATTGCATCAGCGAAGGTGCCTATAAACCTTTCAGAGGTGCGACGGTTGGACATTTTGCTTGTCGCCTGGAGGGTACACACGACGAGTTTTTGACGTCACGACGCAAGACCAATTTCAATGACCTGGACAAGCTGGGGCTTGTTCGTATCAAGACTGACGGGCCAGATTCGGTTATTGCTTATGGATCCAAGCCGAGTGTTGGTGGCATGTCTCAGCGGATTATCTTCAAAGAGCATGAAGGTTACGACTGTATCGCCCATTTTCACTGTCCCATCAGGCCCGGCTCCAAGGTCCCAATCGTTTCCCAGCGTGAGTTTGAGTGTGGAAGTCACGAATGCGGCAACAACACATCCTCGGGTTTGCGAGAGTTTAGAGCAGGTGATCATAAGATCTTGGCTGTTTACCTTGACCAGCACGGACCGAATATCGTGTTTAAACGAGATGTTGACCCATACGCCGTCATCAAGTTCATAGAACAGAATTTTGATCTCAAGGGGAAGACCGGTGGGTTCGTCGAAATTAAATAGACTTAGATTGCCCTTCGAGATGTCGATGCCCCGAAGTGGTGAAGCGCGTAAGGCAGCAAATCAAGCATACTGAGATCAAGCGGAGAAACATGCAGATTCCCCTGAAGCTGTTGGAGCAATTAAGAAGTTCCTTGCCAGAGCAGGCACCAACTCCGCCTCCGCCACGGCGGCCAACGCTAAGGAATATAAAAGAAAAACCGCCCCAAAAATCCAAAAAAGAAAAGGCTGTTGTCCAACCTGTGGTCGCCCACGATAATGAGTGTCTCAGCTGTTGGGATCCAATATCAATTGGCAAGTTTCTATGTGAAGGTTGTATGCCCCACACCCAGTCAGGGGGAGATCTAGTCAATGGCTTGTAAATGTGGAAGTGGTCGTATTGCCGACTTGGGTGCCAAATGTAGCGACAATTTTGGTGTGTCGATTAGTTCACAAGATCACGAGGGTTATGTCCCGACCGATATGGGTATCGGCGGTGGAGATTACGTAAGATTGCAATGGTGTTTAGATTGTGGCCAGATTCAGGGCAAATTTCCACTACCAAAAACCGAACTGGAGCATAGGTTCGAATGTTGTGGTGGCAATGACGATTATCCTCAAACGCATTGCACAGATTGCCCAGACCGCTAGATGCCAGACTCTTTAAAAGAATGTCTACTCGCACTTGGAGAGGCGTTCCTGTTCTCCTTGGTGGCAGGCATTGGCGCGGCTGTTGCAGAGGAACTGGTCGACCACGCGCGAAAGAAGCGCAAGCCCAAAAAGCGCAAGAAGGCGAGGAAGTCTCGATGACCGAGAAGACGACTAACTACGATGAGAGAGTATATGTCGATAGCCCAGGCAAACTTCCTGAAGGTGACCATTACGCCCTCATTGAATCTACCTCAACTGATGACGGTTGGGGTGGGCGGCAGCCGGCCATACTCTATACCGCCTTCCTTACCCGCGCAGAATGGGAGTGGGAGATACAGCAGTTGATTAAACGTCCGCATACTTCCTTTAGGGCTATAGTCGTAAAGCCGGCTAAAGTCGAAACGGTTGTGAAAATAGGAGAGTAAGCATGGTCTGGCTCGCAATTTCAGCGCTTGTATACCTCTCAGTTGCTCTATGGATGGCTTGGCATAACGCAGAGTCGAGTTTAGCAGTCGCATGGCCGCTGGCTGTATTGTTCGTAATCGCGTATCGGTCTGTACATTGGTGGTATAGTTTGGGGCAGCGTAAATGAGTCATAGCCCAATAGGGCAATAATGTAGGGGAGTGTGGTGGAACGGCATACACACAGCACTCAAAATGCTGCGGGCTTACGCCCATGAGGGTTCGAGTCCCTCCACTCCCATCGTTGCTGCCTTGGTTAAATTGGAGTGTACGTTTATGATTGATCGCATTGAAATAGCGCTCAGATTGTTTCAAATTAATGTAACATATCTGGATAACGTATCATCTACCGCTGGTG
>JANXME010000335.1 GCA_025354785.1 Actinomycetes bacterium
CCCCGACTGATTTTTCGCGACTTCCCAGAAATCAGGATCCACAGCGAAAGGTACTCGTTGGCGCTGTTTCCAGGTTTACTGAATGGAAAGGACTGCAATACTCGGTAAAGGCATTCGTAGAATTTCATTTGAAGCATCCAAATTCACATTTGCATCTGGTTGGTGCACCTGCCGATGCGTACGACACCATTCTTGATCAGCTGAAAGTCGTTGAGGAGTCTGCTTACACGATTTCTAACTGGCACTCAAACGTATTTGGATTTTTGCAGACTTTAGATGTATTTATCCATGTTCCGATTGGACCAGATGACGAAGCATTTGGCTTGGTGTATTTGGAAGCCCTTGCCAGTCGAACCCCTTGCATTTTCACCTTATCTGGAGTGCTTCACGAATTGCCCAATCCAGAGAAGTACGCCGAAATTGTCCCCTATGAAAATTCAGAAGACATCCTTGCTTCGATGCTAAGGATCCTGGACGCGACTTCGCCAGTAAAGGAAAATGTGTCTGAGAGCTGGCTTGTCCAGTACTCGCTGGAGACGATGGGCAAGGAGTACATGAAATTACTAGTTGGGGAGTTGACTTCTTGAACGCACGAGGCAAAGTTTCAGTAATCATTCCCAATTACAACTATGCCAACTATGTTGGTCAGGCTATCGAAAGTGTCTTAAGTCAAACTTATAGAAATATCGAAGTTATTGTGGTCAATAATGGGTCAACAGATAACTCCTTGGAAGTCCTTGAGAAGTACAGAGAAAAAATTGTTCTGGTTGATCAGGAGAATCTAGGGCAATCAGGATCTAGAAAATCTGGACTTTCGCGAGCAACGGGGGAATACATTTCCTTCTTAGATGCTGATGATTTTTGGGAACCAGAGAAAATAGAAAGGCAGATTGCCTTGTTCAGTAACAAAACTGAACTCGTTTACTGCGGGATAAGTAGATATGACGAGGTCAATCAGAAGATCAGTTCAATTGATATACCCTCATATAGGGGCGATTGCAGCTACGCGTTTATAGACTTCCCAGCAGTAAGTATTGTTTTGAGTGGAGAAAGCACATCCATATTTACCCGCTCACTCTTCGAGCAAGTTGGTGGCTTTGATCCAGAGCTGAATAGTTCGGCAGGTTGGGATTTCTTTAGAAGGTGCTCAAAATTCACGGAATTTGATTTCGTCCCCGAACCGCTAACAAATTACCGTTTGCACTCGTCTAACATGAGTAACTCCAGTGCAAATTCAATTTCAGATATTCGCCGTGCATATGGAAAAATGTTTGCTGATGAACTTTGGATTTTGCCCCGGTGGAAAGTGCACCGAACAATATTTGCCCTTGAGTACAGTTTCTTCAAGACATATCTGAAGAAGGGAGAGTGGGTGGCAGCGCTAAAAACGGGGATGGGGATCTTCTTCTCTAAAAAGTATTAAATGTGAGTATTACGAGAGCGACCAGAGTTCGCTCAGCCCCTGCTCAAGGCTAACTCGAGCTTCAAACCCCGGAACTTGAGTCATCGGTATAGGCCAAGGCTTGAACATTTCATGGCCGGCGTAAGGTCGCTCCCCCCAAAGGCAGTCAATCTCTACTTTCGCAATAGATTCAATCGTATTTACTAATGTACGTACTGAAATGTATTTCTCCTCCCACATAAAATGTTGTCTATAGGAGAATTGATCGCTAGTGGATAATGCGGTAGAAAAGTTTCGAATGACATCATCTATGTATATGAGATTCATCAATTGGTGGCCGGGCGAGAGAGATATTCCTTCACCTTTCTTAGCTGCGGAAATTAGGGAAGGAACAAGATGATTCGGTTTATCTCCGTGGCCATAGATAGTAAAGAGATACAGATCAAGGGTTCTATACCCATGCGATTCAGACTTCTCTTGCAAGAATTGAGAGAGCTCTTGTTTGGTAGCCCCATAGCTATCCACCGATCTGCCTTCTACTCCTTCAAAATTCTGTATGTAGGTTGAGGCGTTCAATATTAGAGTTCCCTCGCGGCTGGCGCGAAGAATAAAATCTCTTGGGATATCAAAAGTGAATTCTCTGACCTTAGAGTCAGACAACGGGTTACTCTTGGTAGAACGTCTGGCAGCAAGATTAATCACCACGTCAAAGTCGCTTTTAGATGACGCGCCGCGATCTCCG
>JANXME010000355.1 GCA_025354785.1 Actinomycetes bacterium
CCTCCAAGAAGCGGGCCTGCTACTGAAGATAATCCCCAAACCGCGCCAAAATATCCTTGGTAGCGCCCACGTTCGCGGGGCGGAACGATGTCGCCGATAATTACAAATGTCAGCGCCATCAATCCGCCGGCACCCAGTCCTTGCAACGCTCGAGTGGCAATTAATTGGCTCATATTCTGTGCCGCGCCAGCCAAAAGCGACCCAATTAAGAATGTGACGATGGCAAACTGAAAGGTGATGCGTCGGCCGTACAGGTCGGAGATTTTCCCGTAGAGGGGTGTGGAGGCGGTAGAGGTAAGCAAATAAGCGGTAACGACCCAGGTGTATTCCTTCAGGCCATGTAGGTCTATCACTATGGTTTTGAGCGCTGTGGAAACTATCGTCTGATCCAAGGCGGCCAACAACATTCCGGTCATCAGCCCGCTCAAGATAATCATGATCTCTCGATGGGAGTGCGCCCGAATGGGGGCTCCAGAACCTGCCCCAGATCCAGCTAATGGGGGTTGATTAGACATCGCGAGCCTTTCGAAAAACGGTTTTTAAAAAATGGCAGAAGGTATAAGGATTAGGCGGTAACTTTACTCCGTGAAATCAGTCATCGCACACGAGTTAATCAAAACTTACCGGCGGGGCAGCGTTCGAGCCCTCGACGGGCTCAGCCTGGATGCAGAAGAGGGCACCGTCCTTAGCGTCTTGGGCCCAAATGGGGCGGGCAAGACCACCGTGGTCCGCATTCTTGCGACTTTACTTGCCCCAGATTCTGGAAGCGCCACAGTTGGTGGCATTGATGTCGGAAAGCACCCCGACAAGGTGCGCGAAATAATTGGACTTTCCGGCCAGTATGCCGCAGTTGATGAAATTCTCACTGGCTGGGACAACCTGGTTATGTTCGGTCGCCTTTATCATTTAAGCAAGAAAGATGCAGAGAAACGTGCGAATGAATTACTGGAACGTTTTTCGCTTACCGAAAGTGCAAAGCGGCCAATTAAGACTTATTCCGGCGGCATGCGCCGCAGACTAGATCTCGCAGCATCGTTAATTGTGCGACCCAAAGTTCTATTTCTTGATGAGCCGACTACCGGGCTAGATCCACGCGGCCGGCAAGAGATGTGGGGAGTAATTGAAGAGCTTGTAACCGAAGGCGTCACGCTGCTCCTAACGACCCAATACTTGGATGAGGCAGATCAATTGGCCGATGACATAGTTGTGGTCGATCATGGAAAAGTTATTGCGCGCGGAACTTCGGACGCCTTGAAGCGTCAAATTGGTGGCGAGCAGTTGCAAGTTGTCGTGGAGAAAAGTGACATTTCATCGACTATGGAGATAGTGGCGCGAGTAAGCAAAACTGAAGTTTTGCTCGATGAAGGACTGCGACGTGTATCTGCACCAGTTGCAACTGGTGCCGCTGCTTTGATCGATGTGCTCCGACAATTGGACGCCGCAAAAATTCACCCTCTCGATATCGCTTTGGTCCGCCCATCGCTCGATGACGTTTTTATGTCGTTGACCGGACATATTGCCGAAGAAGCAAAGGTCGAGGCGCCGGAACGACGCGGGAAGAAGGTCTCCGCATGAAAAATGGGCTATCTGACGCTCTTATTATTACCCGCCGCCAGCTGCTGCTATTGACTCGAGTACCTGAGGTTCTCATTTTCTCCACGATTCAGCCAGTAATGTTTGTTCTGCTTTTCCGCTTTGTTTTCGGCGGCTCCATCACCACGGGTATGCCAGGTGGTTATGTCCAATTCTTAATGCCGGGAATTTTTGTGCAAACGGTTGCTTTCACGTTGGCAGGAACTGCATCGGGTGTGGCTGAAGATATGACGAAGGGGCTAATTGATCGATACCGCTCCCTTCCAATCGCACGATCGGCGCTGGTCTTTGGAAAGACGCTGGGCGATTCGGCGCTAAATATTGTGGTGCTGGCTGCCATGGGTACCACTGGATTTATCGTAGGTTGGCGACCAAGTTGCACTTTTATCCAAGGGATATTTGCCTTTCTATTCCTCTTGGGCTTTGGCTACGCGCTCTCTTGGATTGGAATTTTGATCGGTCTTAGTGCTAAAGATGCGCGGGTAGTTCAGAATGCCAGTTTTCTCGTCGTCTTCCCGATGACATTTCTATCTAACGCATTTGCTCCAACAACTGGCATGCCTCGAGTTCTTCAATATTTCGCGGAGTGGAATCCGGTCTCAACTATGGTGGCCGCGACGCGAGAACTATTTGGTCTTTCCAATCGATTTGGCGTGACAGCGAGCTCTTTTCCAAGCCAACATCCTTTAGCCATGTCGTTGATCTACATGGGAATTATCTTGGTGATTTTCGTTCCGTTAAGCGTTAATAAATACAATAATGCTGCGAAAAAGGGCTAAGCGAAAAACTCCGCTTCCAGAATTGCCACAGTAATCGATTTTCCATTTGGCGCCGTATAGGCAACGGTTTCGCCGATTTTTTTGCCTAGCACCGCCGCTCCGAGCGGAGAATTCTCGCTGTACACATCTAGATCGCCACTGGCAATTTCTCTTGATCCGAGCAGAAAACGAATTTCTTCACCGCCAATATCTGCCGTGATCACCATTCCAGCCCCAACAAAGCCAGATTCCCCGGCCGGCGGAGTTCCGATATGAGAGTGCTCGAGCATATGTTTCAGCTGCCGTATCCGCGCCTCCATCTTGCCCTGCTCTTCACGAGCTGCGTGGTAGCCTCCGTTCTCTTTTAGATCCCCCTCGGAGCGGGCTACCTCTATCTTCTTAATGATTTCGGCGCGGCCCTGGGTCTCAAGGTGTGCGAGTTCTGCGCGCAGACGGTCGGCTGCCTCTTGGGTTAGCCAGGTTTGAGTTGCCATCAGAAGAGTTAGGTTACTGGGAAGTGGGTCGGCAGCGCGAGATTGTGGCGTTTACGGCAACTGTTCGAGTAGGAATCAAGGTGATTTTCTCGATTCGGGAAGCGCCGGCAGGGATTTGCTCCTCAATTTCGCCCACGACGTTCTTTTCAAAATCGCGGGCAATTAGCGTGCAAGTTATCGCAGAACTGGGGTTACGTCGCTCTACCGCATATCTCAAACTAGCGGACCGCTCGGAGGGGATCGTGAAGGAAATCAAGGTGGTCGAGATCTCGGGTCTGGAGTGATGAAGCCCGGCCCAGGTCAACCAGGCGCCTCCAATTATGAGGAGGATCGTGGCTATGGATTTCCAATGAGTGGTCTTTTGACCGTAGCGATCAGAAAAATCCAATTCAGACATGGGATGATTGTTACAGAATATAGTGAGAATATCTAAGTACAGATCAAACTTCGGGGTCAGATGAGAGCAGGAATCTAGATGTCACAGAACGTCGAAGTCGGCGGGGCAGGATCATTGGTCATCGCGGGCTTATTTATTGCGGTTCTTTTTCTGCTTCGTAGTTTTTATAAGCGCTATAACCGCGCCTCAAAAACACCGGTTGCTCTCGATTCTAGAGAACCTGGGGAAGATGAATCGAATTAGTATTCAAAAGATCGGGGCTATTTTCGGTCTTCTGCTAGTTTCTTCCACCTTTGTAGGTCTTGGCATCTGGCAATTGGATAGAGCCGTAGAAATTCGCAACCCCCCAATGATCGCGACGGCGGTGGTTCCACTTAACTCGGTCACCAAGCCAAGTATCGCCATGCCGGCAGGTGCCACTCTGCGCCACGTATCGGTGCGTGGGCGATTTATAAGAAGTTTGCAAGCACCGCATCAGGTAGATGGACTGGGCAAAGAGTCAATTTGGGATGTGGGTCTTCTGCAAGTAGATGAAGGGGGAATCTTTTTGGTGGTGCGCGGACTTTGGAGCCAACGCATGCCAATTTCTCCCGCAGAGAATATTGAGCTCGTAGGAATCTTGATGCCCCATCAGAGCGACGACTATGTGGAAACTTCCCCAGGTGTCCTACGACGGTTAGACAGCGCATTGATCGTGGAGCAAACCTCCCAGGAGCTTTACGACGGCTATCTCATAGCCGAGAGTGAAAAGATCAATGGCGTTGCGAATAATCGCGTTCGGATCTCACCTCCGGCGCCAAGATCGGCGGTGCCTGGCTTCTATTGGCAGCATCTTTCTTACGTAGTGATTTGGTGGTTTATGGCTGCGCTAGTTCTTTATCTGCCTTTCTATCAACGTAGAGTTAGTTCTGATGGCGATGGCGCGGCAGATAAAAGTGGGAAAATGAGCGGCGATGCCGAGAGAGAAGTGCTAAATGGCTAGAACAAGTGATGGAACGGTTCAGCGCTATAGATTTATGGCCATCGTCTCGGGGGTGATGTCCCTTCTGCTCTGGTTCGTCTACGTTCCCGTAAAGGCGCTCAACCACAACCCCGATATTCACAGCGCCCTCGTTTGGATTCCCATGGTGCATGGATACCTCTACCCGATATATGTTTTGACTGCGATTCAACTCTCATTGAAAGCCAAATGGGCGTTACCAAAAATGCTGGGATTTATTTTGGCGGGGACTTTGCCGGTCGCCTCACTTGTGGCCGAACGTCGAGTAGTTGCGCAATTCCTGCCTAAGAAGAAGTAGGCGGTCATTTCGGAGATGGCTAGAGGATGAATCGAAGAGGTTCGGCGTTAAGAAGAGCGGTGAAATCCATCCTCTATCCGCTTTACGAGCGGCGGCTAGTGCGAGCTTTGGATTTTTCGCAGACCCCACATCACGTGGGAGTTATTCTGGATGGAAATCGCCGTTGGGCTAAAGCCAATCCTGACGAACTCGGCGGCACATCCGCCGCGCGCGGACATCGCGCCGGCGCGGCCAAGATCATCGAATTTCTTGGATGGTGTGAAGAGGCACAGGTAAAAGTTGTAACAATTTGGCTGCTCTCCAGCGATAATTTCAAGCGATCTCCGGAAGAGCTAAGCGCCTTGCTTGAAATTATTGGCGAAACCGTAGATGGGCTTAAAGCCACTGGGCGTTGGAACATTAAGCCAGTTGGATCAATGGAGTTACTTCCTGAAAATCTTCGCGAAAGGCTCCGCGAATCAAAATCTGCGGATCCAAAAGCGATTGAAGTAAATGTGGCAATTGGATATGGGGGTCGGCGGGAAATTGTTGACGCCGTGAAGAAATATATGGAAGATGCCGGCGCCCAGGGACTTTCCTTGCAAACAGCAGCGGAAAAACTTTCTACCGAAAAGATCGCCAATTTCCTTTATACCGCGGGCCAGCCAGACCCAGAATTGCTGATTCGTACTTCCGGGGAGCAACGGTTGGGTGGATTTCTGCTTTGGCAGAGCGCGCAGTCGGAGTTCTATTTCTGTGAGGCGTACTGGCCAGATTTTCGAAGAGTGGATTTTTTGCGGGCACTGAGAGCGTATTCACTTCGCCATCGCCGGTTTGGGGCTTAAAAACCGTTTTTTGAAGTGCTAGATTGAAAAAGTGAAAAAAGGCGTGGTCCTTGGCTTGGTTTTCCTACTGCTAGTAGGAGCGGCAGCCGCTGTTTTCAGTTTCTCTAAGGAGGGAACAGAGCAACCAAAGGGAGCGACGGTGGCAGCCCGTAGTACATTGGTTATGAAACCTTGGACCTGGGTTAGCACTACTTACAGTCAGGGCAAGGTCATAAGAGCAAAGAGTGAGAAGTTCAAACTAACCTTTGACAAGGATGGCCACCTTTCATCTACTACAGATTGCAATACCTTAGGCGGCCAATACTCAACCGATGAGCGCCAGATTTCTGTGAGCCAAATCGTCTCCACCCAAATGTATTGCGAGAACTCCCAGGAAAAGGATTATATAAAGGCGCTTTCTCAGGTAGGCAGTTTCTTCTTTAGAACGACGGGGGAATTGGTATTTGATCTGCAATACGACAACGGATCCATCATTTTCGATTAAGAGACGCGAATTTCAACGCGGCGGTTGAGCGCCCGACCTTCTGGCGTGTTGTTATTTCCGACCGCTTGGGTTTGCGCCCGCCCCGCGTTCCTAATGAGAACGCCACTGCCTCTAAGTTTCGCGCTCATATAGGCGTTGACTGCTTTAGCGCGATTATTTGAAAGCGTGACCCAGGAGGCCTTGCTTCCTTGCGTATCCACGTAGCCCCAAATTTCCAATTTTGTATAACCGTGCTGCAGGATGACCGCCGCGACCTGATCAAGTATTTTTGTAGCGGGACCAATAAATTGATATGAGTCGGTATTGAAATTGATATTGGCGAGCGAGATCGGTTCCTTGGAAAGTTTCACCGGGGAAGGTGCCGACTTTCCGCCATCTTTCGCAACGGCGACAACATCCACGCGATCCTTAGGCCCAACGATCTGCTTGAGGTTCACCGAATTAGATTTTCCAGCAAGAAGATATTTTCCATTTTCATAGAGGAGAAAACTTGCCGCAGAGGGAGGAAGAGTGGTTACGAATTGTTGGTGGACGGGGACTATTTGATTCAGCGCAATCTTCTTAGGCGGAGCGGTGTTGATGATCTTGCCATTGGCAATCAAACTCGGGGGGTTCTTGGCGACGACAAGGGCTATGAAAGTCGCATACAAAGTGGAATTTTGCGAAAGCAAGAATTTGCTACCCACTCGGTAGGAAATGCCAGACCCATCCGCGCGAGAATTCCAGCCATAGAAGGTTCCCCCACGCTCCACTAGCCCCCCGGAATTGGTAGCCAATGTGACCGGGCCAAGGCCCGTAGTCGGTGCCGGCGGGTTTCCACTCGTTGATCCGTTGCCGTTATAGACGAGGGTAAAGGTGGCATTCGGATTCCATTGCGCGAAGAGGCTCAAGTTTGCTGTGAGGTTATACGGCGAACCCACCGCGTACGCGGTTCCACTTCCATCAGCTTTGGTGTTCCATCCGTCAAATCCATAACCACTCTTCACGAGCAACCCCGTATTCGTGGCCAGGGTGACAAGCCCCGCTCCCTTTGTGGGTGCCGGCTCAACACCCGTGGAATTTGTATTTCCGAAATAGGTAATGGTGAAGAGCGCTCCGCTACTTGATGAGGGCGTGGGTGAAGGCGTCGTTGTAGGAGTAGCCGAAGGCGAGGGGCTAGCTGAAGGTGTTGGGGTTGGAGTTGGAGTTGGAGTTGGAGTTGGAGTTGGGGTTGGGGTTGAAATCGGAGTCCATACGGGAAGAAAGTCATGAGATACCAGAATGACAAAGGTTGCGCCAAAAATGACTTGGGTATCAAAATCTCGCCAGCCACCAAAGGTGAATCCAGTTTTAACGAGTGTGTTTGCACCCAAGAGCGTGACTGTGACCCCTGATGCATATGCGCTGAGTGGATCGATCGGGGGAGTACCGCCCGTGCTTCCGGTGTTGAGATATGTAACGGTGTATGGATTCACGGTCCATACCGCCGAAAGCGTTGTGTTACCGGTGATCGAAAAAGTTTGCCCAGGTTGATAAACCGCAAGGCCACCCAAAGCCCAACCGCCAAAGGTTGACCCTGCTTTCACCAGCGTATTTTTCGTCAGAACATTGACGGACGTTCCCGATGAGTAAGAACCCGCATCTATCGGAGCAACCCCACCAGTATTTCCATTGCCGAGGTAGGTAACGGTGTACAGGACGGGGGCGGGGATAAGAGTCCATACTGCACTGAGCGTTGTATTGCTGGTGATCGAAAAAGTTTGCCCAGGTTAATAAACCGCAAGGCCACC
>JANXME010000003.1 GCA_025354785.1 Actinomycetes bacterium
ACTTGACCCAAGCAGCGCGCGAGGGAAAACTGGATCCGGTAATTGGTCGCGAAAAAGAGATCGAGCGCGTCATGCAAATTCTTTCGCGCCGCACAAAGAATAACCCCGTTCTTATTGGAGAACCAGGAGTTGGTAAGACTGCAGTCGTAGAGGGCTTGGCTCAAGCGATCGTCAAAGGTGATGTTCCTGAAACTTTGAAGGATAAGCAGTTGTACTCACTTGATCTTGGCGCTCTGGTAGCAGGAAGTCGTTACCGCGGAGATTTCGAAGAGCGACTTAAGAAAGTGTTAAAGGAGATTCGCACTCGAGGCGACATCATTCTCTTTATCGATGAAATTCATACTTTGGTTGGCGCAGGCGCTGCCGAAGGCGCAATTGATGCCGCTAGCATTTTGAAGCCCATGTTGGCGCGCGGTGAACTCCAGACCATTGGCGCAACCACCCTTGATGAATATCGCAAACATTTGGAGAAAGACGCGGCTCTAGAGCGTCGCTTCCAACCCATCCAGGTTGCCGAACCGACAGTTGCTCACACAATAGAAATCCTCAAAGGTCTGCGCGATCGTTATGAAACCCACCATCGCGTCTCTATTTCCGATGCCGCGCTGGTCGCGGCCGCCACTCTGGCAGATCGCTACGTGTCAGATCGTTTCTTGCCAGATAAAGCAATCGATTTGATTGATGAGGCGGGATCGCGTTTGCGGATTCAGCGTATGACCGCACCTGCCGAATTGCGCGAATTTGACGACAAGATCGCAAATATGCGCCGTGATAAAGAGTCCGCCATTGATGGACAAGATTTTGAGAAGGCGGCCCGTTTGCGCGATGCCGAAAAACAGTTGATGAATGAGAAATCTGAGCGTGAAAAGACTTGGAAAGCCGGCGATTTAGATTTGGTAACTGAAGTAGATGAGGAACTCATTGCCGAAGTCCTTGCCGCTGCAACGGGAATTCCAGTATTTAAGTTGACGGAAGAAGAGACTGCGCGCTTGCTCCGTATGGAGGATGAACTCCATCGTCGAGTTATTGGTCAGGATCAAGCTATTAAGGCGCTTTCGCAGGCTATTCGTCGAACGCGCGCTGGCCTCAAGGACCCTAAGCGTCCTGGCGGCTCCTTTATCTTTGCGGGACCATCCGGTGTTGGAAAGACTGAACTCTCCCGCACCTTGGCAGCATTCCTTTTCGGAAGCGCTGATGCACTTATTCAATTAGATATGTCGGAATACTCCGAGCGCCATACCGCTTCACGCCTCTTTGGTGCCCCTCCGGGATATGTTGGCTACGACGAAGGTGGACAGTTGACGGAGAAAGTTCGTCGTAAACCTTTCTCGGTAGTCCTCTTTGATGAAATCGAAAAAGCGCATCCTGATATTTTTAACTCTCTTCTCCAGGTCTTAGAAGATGGTCGTCTAACTGACGCACAAGGCCGCGTTGTGGATTTCAAAAATACCGTGATCATTATGACGACCAACCTGGGCACTCGAGATATTTCAAAGGGAGCCGGGTTAGGTTTTGCTAACTCTGAAGATGAGTTATCAAATTACGAGCGTATGAAGTCAAAGGTCGGCGACGAACTCAAGACGCACTTCCGCCCAGAGTTCCTCAATCGCATTGATGACATCATCGTCTTCCATCAGTTGACTAAGCCAGAAATTATTCAGATTGTGGATCTCATGATCACCAATTTGGATGAGCGTCTTAAGGCTAAAGATATGGGTATAGAGCTCACCGCTGCCGCGAAAGGACTTTTAGCAGCGCGTGGTTATGATCCGCTGATGGGGGCTCGTCCATTGCGACGGACCATCCAACGTGAGATTGAAGACGGGCTCTCGGAGAAGATTCTCTTTGGCGAGTTAAAGGCCGGCGAAATTATCGTCGTAGATGTTGAGGGAGAAGGCGCTGAGGCAAAGTTCACCTTCGCAGGTTCTCCAAAAGCTCTAATGCCAGATTCTCCAAGTGATCTGACTGAGGCGCCAACGACTTAATAAGAGATGACTGGCGGTTTTATACCTCTCCATTTTATATTCCCAAGCGCAATCAGCCCGATAACTAAAATGGCTTGAATTGCTATAGCTCTAGGTGAGGTCATTTCACGCGTCATAAGACACCCGAGTGAACTTGCCTGAAGCACGTGGGCGCCAGAAATGTAGATGGAGTATGAAATAAGACGACCTGCTGCAAATGCGATGAGCAGCGGTTTGATCCGAATGCTTTTGATGATCCCCGCCCCTTCAAATAATTGCGCAGAGGAAAATGGCGAAAGGAAGAACAGCGCAAATAATCCAGCCGATCTACGGGTGCGGCCTTGTAAATAGATTCCGAGGGACTCCATATTTGCCACATACCCTTTGGGTAGCCACTCCCTGAGAGCCCGAAAGGAGTAGGCCAAAATAAATCTCCCGGATGTTGCCCCTACAACTCCCAATAGAACTAGATATGGCGCAGTTAAGTCATAGCGCAGAGTGAAGAAAACCAAGATTGTCCATGTTGGGGGTGCAAAGGCGGGAATTAAATTTGCCAAAAAAATAAGGGCAAGGGCTATCAGGTAGTGGCTCATTCTCCCGAAATCTTCACCCTGGTCAACGCTTGATCGAGTCTAGAAACTTCAACGATCTCCATGCCTTCGATCACGGTATCGCTACCTAGCGGGACAAGTGCGCGTTTAAAGCCGAGTCGAAAGGCTTCTGCCAATCGCCGATTCACGCCGCTTACTTTCCGAATTTCACCGGCCAGACCGACTTCACCAATTGCAACCAAATCAGGGGGCAGGGCTAGCCCCTTTGCTGCCGAAGCGACCGCCAGCGCAAGTGCCAAATCAGCGGCCGGCTCAGACATCTTCATTCCGCCGACAGTCGCGGCATAAACATCTCTTCCTGCGATACGAACGTTGGCTCGAAGTTCTAGCACCGCCAGCGTCATCGAGGTACGCGAACTATCAAGGCCACTGGTTACGCGCCTGGCATTGCCAAAATCGTTCTCGCGTCCGATCCCTACCAGTGCTTGTATTTCAGCTAGTAATGGGCGTCGCCCTTCTAGCGTCACAGTTACGCAAGTGCCTGGGACTGGCTCGGTGTGGCGGGTTGTGAATAACCCAGTGGGATCGGCCACGCTTTCAATTCCACCATCGTGCAAATCAAAGCAGCCAACCTCATCACTTGCTCCAAAACGATTCTTAGTTGCTCGAATCAATCGCAATCGAGAGTGACGCTCCCCTTCAAATTGCAATACGACATCCACGATATGTTCTAATAGTCGAGGTCCAGCTATTGATCCATCTTTGGTAACGTGACCAACCAGTAGTAGAACAATGTCACGCTCTTTTGAAATGCGAATTAGCGCAGCAGCGACTTCTCGTACCTGAGTAACGCCACCTGACGCGCCTTCTGTGGCGCTGCTACTCATAGTTTGAATACTGTCAATGATTAGTAGATCTGGTTTCACCGAATCAATGTGCGATATCACCGCCCCTAAATCATTCTCCGCGGCTAACCAGAGGATGGGGTCAACAGCTCCGATACGTTCGGCACGTAGCCTTACTTGAGAGGCAGATTCTTCACCACTTATATAGAGTGCGCGCATTCCGCGGGCAGCACTTTTCGCGGCAACGCTAAGTAATAGCGTTGACTTTCCAACACCTGGTTCGCCGGCCAATAAAATTGCCGCACCAGGTACGAGCCCTCCACCCAGAACGCGATCCAACTCTGTTACTCCGGTGGGGCGCGCCGCGGCAGAGGAGAGATCTACATTTCCAATAGGGGAAGCGGCGCGGGTAACGGTACCGGGAACGAGGGATAGGCGTTTAGGGGCGGCAATCTCTTCTACGCTTCCCCAAACCTGACATTCGCCACATCGGCCAACCCATTTATTGGTGGTCCACCCACATTCACTACAGCGAAATGGGTCTTTTTCGGGTTTTGCCATAGGGATAGCCTAGAGCGAACTGCTGACTTTAATCACGGTTGATCTATATCCGATTTCTCGCCGCACCCAGCGTTGCGGGATGGGTTATAACAAAAAGTGGAAGTGATCGTCGAGCAATATCTGCAACTGCGGCCAGACGTAGATCGCAGCGTTGGGCCAAAATGTCGTATGCATCAGAGCCCATGAGCGCTACCAATTCGGTGCGATTGGAAATATAGACGGGCTGTAACCCAACGTGTGCTTCGGTATTGCTGGTGCAATACCAATCAAAATCCTCACCGCCGTCGCCCCAGGCCAATCTCTCGTACTCTCCAATGACTGTGATGGAATATTCGCGCTCACCTACTTCGCGTACCTCAAAACTTCTTCGCAGCGGCAGCTGCCAACAAACATCGGGCTTGGTATCGACAAAATGCAGATTCTCCTCTTGCGCTAAATGATGAAGCACGCACCCAAATGATCCAGTAAAGCCAGGCGCGGCATAACCCTTTCTATTTAGGAAAATACAAGATGCTTCAACTGTGCGGGTTTTGCGCTCCCCATCTTCATCGTTCTCTGAAATCTGCAAGAGTTGGGAGGTTGCAATCGGTCGAGCCTGATCGTAAAACTGCCACATTTCGGGCGTCAGTTTTTGCGCGGCCTGCAATACTCGAGCTTCATCGCCTTCATCTGAATACATTGCGCCCTCGGTGCAGCAGCCATCGTTTGGCCTGTCGGCGAAGACGCCTTTACAACCATTTCCATAAATGCAACTCCAGAAGGAAGTTAGCCAAGTTAGGTCGCATTTGAAGATTTCATTCTCATCGCCAGGATCGGTGAACTCAATCCAATCGCGCGCAAATCCTGGCTTTATTTCAGACATAGTGTCAGAGCCTACGGGCTATTGAGCCGTGACGCACATCTGCAGCAGGTAGCCTTATGACATGGCAACTAAGTTTCCAACCAGGATAGCGGTGATTGGTGCCGGAGTTATGGGCGAGGCGCTGATCAGTGCGCTCATCGCATCTGGTGTTGCGCCACATTCAATTAGGATCTCTGAAAAACGTGAAGGCCGCGCTGCATATCTTGTCGAGAAGTATGGTGTGCAAACTCTAGGACTGGATGAGAATGTGCAAGATAGTCAAACAATTCTCTTGGTCGTAAAACCACAGGATTTAAAGGATCTTCTCCATGAAATTGCTCCGAACCTTGCGCCCGACACATTGCTAGTCTCTTTTGTCGCTGGTAAGCGGATCGATTTTATTGCTGGCAATATCGGGGCTCGCAACCCGATCGTGCGCGTGATGCCCAATACCCCCGCCCTGGTTGGAGAAGGCATGGCCGCTATCTCTCTAGGGC
>JANXME010000011.1 GCA_025354785.1 Actinomycetes bacterium
CTGACATTGCTCGTCGGGAATTTAATGACCGGCTCAAGACCGCCAAGGTGCTCACTGGCCGCTGGCATACCGGCACGAATCTTGTGGACCGCCTGCTCGGTAAGGAGCTCTGCGTGCTCGCCTGGGCCGCCGAGACGGCGAACGAAGATCAGATTCCTATCATCTGCAACAAATGGGCGGCACTGCGCCCCGAGGAACGGTGGTGGCTCTTCGCCATGACCGTGGCCGAGGCTGGCCAGCCTGAAGACACCCAGCGCGGCTGGCGCCGCGCTCTATTCCTCGCCCTTTCGGATGGCGAGAAACCGCCCCCGCAACGTAAACGGCGTCGACCCGTGGAAAATGACTTATTCGAACTCCCCTTGTACGAGACTACTCAATGACTCTGCCTATTACGCCCTTTTCCCTCAAGGAGGCTCCCGCGCTTATCGAGCGGCTTTTGCCAGTGCAGCGCCTGTCGATCGAGTCGTTCAAGGAACAAGACGCTCGCCAGGGCAAGACTCTTACCCCGCTAGGCAGCTATTGGAAGGGGCGAAAGCCATTAATTCTAAACAAGGCATGTGTGCTCGGCTGCCTGTTGCCGGCGAGCAATGATCTAAAGCGCGATCTCGAAATCTTCGAGATGCTGATGGGTATGGACATCCAATCCCTTGAAAAGCGGCTGCACGAAAAAGAATCGAAAGAAAGCCGCTTTATGCTGGGACAACATCATACCGTTGGGCATCAGGCCCCCTATCGGGCGTGGGTTACGGAAGCCTGTCGTCCTGAGGAGTGTGATGATGACCTATTCGATCACATTTGGAAAGATGTCAACGCTCACCTCGGTACGAACGCTAGCTCGTTTCCGGAATTGGTCGAGCAACTCGGTATCATGCGTTTTGGCCATAGACCTCGTATTGCTGACACGTTTAGTGGGTCGGGCCAAATCCCGTTCGAAGCAGCAAGACTGGGTTGCGATACTTATGCATCCGACCTCAATCCGATTGCCTGCCTGCTAACCTGGGGTGCGTTCAACGTGGTTGGCGCACTGAAGGCGAACCGCGAAGCACTGAAGGCAGGACAGCGAGAACTGGTCAAGCAGGTTCAGGACGAAATTGATCGCCTAGGCATTGAAACAGATGGTAAAGGCTGGCGCACCAAGGCGTTCCTCTACTGCGTTGAAGCAAAATGCCCTCAGACCGGCTGGATGGTGCCATTGATCTCATCGTTCCTGGTAAGTAAAGGCCATGGCGTTATCGCTGAGTTGGCACCAGATGTCATCAGGAAGCGGTACGACATCAACATTCGATATGGGGCAAGCGAAAGGCTACTTGCTGATGCAGAATCCGGCACGGTCCGGAGTGATGGGCGCGGCCATGATCCCTACATGATTCATACGCTCAATGGCATGGAATATAGGACGAAGATTTCCACCCTGCGTGGCGACTTCCGGCGCGACGATGGCACTACGGGAAACAGGTTACGTTTATGGGAGAAGAACGACTTCAAGCCGCGAGAAGGTGATATTTATCAAGAACGTTTGTACGCGATCTTATGGAGTAAGCAGAAAGCCGGTGGCAAGAGCGAGGATCATGAATTCCGCGTAGTTTCGTCGGACGACATGAAACGCGAAGAAATTGTTGACAATTTCATCGCTCAACATTTTGCAGACTGGCAGGAGAGAGGCTGGATTCCCGACATGCGCATCGAGCCAGGCGATAAGACCGACGAGCCCATCCGCACGCGCGGCTGGACACACTGGCATCATATGTTCACCCCAAGGCAGCTTCTATTAGGAGCATTAATAAATAGGCACTCCGATGCCACAAACAAATTCGGGTTCTTCCAAACGCTGAATAACAACTGTCGTTTGAGCCGCTGGAATGCCCGCAGCGGCGTAGGCCAGACCGCCAGCGCCTTTGATAACCAAGCGCTCAATACGTTGTTCACATACGGTGGGCGGGGCTTCACTTTCTTGGATGGATTTCTGCAACAGGGCTACAAACAATTTCCAATTGATGGTCGTTTGAAGACCGTTATCGAGAACCATCCGGCAGATCAGCTTTTAGTCGATCATGACATCTACATTACGGACCCGCCCTACGGCGACGCCGTGAAGTATGAGGAGATCCTGGAGTTTTTCATCGCGTGGCTGCGCAAGAATCCGCCAAAGGAGTTCGCTAACTGGATTTGGGATAGCCGCCGCTCGCTAGA
>JANXME010000042.1 GCA_025354785.1 Actinomycetes bacterium
CTAATGGATATCAAAGAACTTTTAATTTCGGCTGGAAGAATATTCAAAAGTTTCACTGCAAAAATTAGGGCCGATTTGGAGCTCGCGTTGACAGTGGGCAACTCTGAGCCCGGTCTTGCCGGCAAAGTAAAGAGATTCCCAGCCTCATCAATTAAACGTCCATCATTTCTCGCTACAGGGATTCGGGTAAAGACTCGGATTGTTACAGTTCCATTTATCCAATTACGAGTAACGGCGGAACTACGTAACCACGTGTATTTCTGCAGGGCTGCATTCAGGGTGCGAGGTTCAATTCTGGCAAGTTTGTCGCCTAAGCGGACGGTCGTCCGAATCTCTTCAGATTCGGATTTGGTGGGTGCACCTACAACGATTACGTCTTTAACAGAAAATATTGATGACCACCCTAATACATATGCAGATCCGATGAAGATGCTCAAGATAAGAAGCATCACAAGCGCCTTGCGGCGGCGCCTAATTAGGTTTTTCAATTCAACTCAGGATATTTTTTAGCAAGTTCCTCCACTATCACCGGTGCCAATGAGGAGACATCTCCTGCTCCGAGCGTAATGATCACGTCTCCGGGCTTGGCGGCCTCCACAATTTCAGAAATTGCAATTAAGAAATTCGGTTCGAATCTCCCCCGCAGCATTCGGGAAGCAATGGAACTGCCACTTACCCCGGGGATGGGCTGTTCACTAGAGCCATATATTTCCAATACCCAACACTGGTCAGCCATATCTAGGGTGCGCGCGAATTCCGGCGCAAAAGCTTTCGTGCGCGAGTAACGATGAGGCTGAAAGATGACTAATACCCTTCCATCTGTCGCATATCGCTGGGCTGTGGCCAAGGTAACTTCAATTTCTGTCGGATGGTGTCCGTAATCGTCGAGCACTCGAATTCCATTGACTTGCCCCTTTAACTCGAAACGTCGCCCTGTTCCCCTAAAGGAGGCAAGGCCAGCCATTAACTCACCCGGGGGCAATCCGAGAAGTATTCCCGCGCAGAGCGCGGCTGCGGCATTCCTCAAATTATGTTCACCAGGAATTTGAACTTCTAATATCCCAAGTGAGCGCCCCTTCCAGATAGTTCGAGCACGTGAACCGCTTGGCTCTAGTTCAATTTCATCTAGCCGCAAGTCCGCATCGCTTGAAGTTCCGTAGGACCAGGTTGGGCAACTTTTCACCATCGCGCCCAGTCTGCTTGACCCCGCATCGTCGGCGCAATAAACCAAAAAGCCTGTTGGGGAAATAGTTTGCGAAAAACTTTCAAAAGCGCTAAAGACAGATTCTGGAGTCATGAAGTGATCGACGTGATCATGTTCTACATTGGTTACGATCGCGCCAAAAGGGTGGTACTCGATAAATGAGCCATCAGATTCATCTGCCTCCACTATAAAGTAGCGGCCATTTCCCTTATGGGCATTTGCCCCCGACGTCTTTAGAACCCCGCCAATGGCAAAGGATGGATCTTCCCCACATTTTTGAATTGCAACGGTAAGCATTGAAGTGGTGGTTGTTTTCCCGTGCGTGCCGGCCACCGCGACACTTTTTGACTCGGACAGCAGAATCGCCAGAGCTTGTGCCCGCGATAAAGTTGGAATCCCATTTTCCCGAGCGAATATCAATTCTGGATTACTCATTTGAATTGCGCTGGAATAGACCAATAAATCTTTCTCGCGCACATTTTCGCCGGTATGTCCCAAGTTGATCGTAACTCCAATAGCACGTAAGGCAGTCAGAACTGAAGAATCCTTAATATCCGACCCAGATACTTTGATTCCATCCGCTGCCATAATTCGAGCAAGTCCGCTCATTCCCGCGCCACCCACGCCCACCAAGTGAACTCTTTTTTCCAACAGTTGCGCAAATGAAAGTCTCATATTTTCTCTTCCATCAAAGAATCTTCCATTAGAGAAATAAGCGCATCCACAGCATGCAAATCATGAGCAAGAGCCCCCATGGAAGTGGCCTTACTAGTTGAAAATATTTTATCGAAATTAGCCACTAGCCAATCAGCAGAGAACTCTTTTTGAAAAATTACCTGGGCGCGATTCGCGGCCACTAAAAAGTCGGCGTTTCTAGCTTGCTCTCCGTTTCCTATCGGCAAGGGAATGAATATGCCGTAGCGTCCCAAGGCACCAAATTCAGCGCAAGTAACTGCCCCACTTCGAGCAAGCACAATATCGGCAGCTAGATAGGCCGTCGCCATATCCTCCATGTAGGCAACTGGTAAATAGTTTTGAACTTTCTCTGGAAGCCTGTTCTTTGAGCCAACTGAATGGTGTATCTGAGCCCCCTTTTCTATTAGCGATTCCAGAGCGGCGGCAATTTCGCCATTTATAAAGGATGAACCTTGTGATCCTCCCAAAATCAGCATTGTAGGCCGGTCGCAATTCCATCCGAGCCCCTCTTTCGCCTTGCGTCGGGCTGCCTCCCAATCACCACTTGCGGCTATTACTGAATTCAATATGCTAGAACGCAGGGGCATTCCAATAATACGAGCCGAACCAAAACTTCCCCTGGCTATGCGATGTGCGCTCGCCAAATTATGGCTAAAAAGAGATCCCAGTCGATTGGCCCAGCCAACTTTTACATTTGCCTCATGAATCACAATTGGAATCCTTTCTAATCGAGCCGCAACGTAGGCAGGTGCGGATACATACCCCCCGAATCCAATTACCAGATTCGCACCGGCAATGATTTTTCGCGTAGCGGAAATTGCCCTATAAAAATCCCGCGGTAGAAAGAGGAGTCGCGTGCCTATTTTTCGGGGCATCACCACTTTTGGAATAATTTGCAATTCAAACCCGGCATCTGGAACAAGAGTATTTTCTAGTCCGTGAGTTGTGCCTAGAAAGATTTCACTATCTTGTGGGTGAAGTGTCTTCCATCCGTTTGCCACTGCCAGCGCCGGTTCGACATGACCTGCCGTACCGCCGCCGGCAAAAACAATAGTTCGAGATCTCATCTTTGAATCCGACGTGTAATTCGGGCTTTTCGGCTCGATGAAAGCGCGGGGTCGCGCAACGCCGAACCAACGACAAATCCGAGGGCTAGATAGATGGATATCAAGGAAGACCCGCCATACGAGAGCAGTGGCAGCGTGACTCCAACAACCGGCAAGACACTGGTTGCCGAACCGATATTAAGAATAACTTGAATAGAAATCCAGCAGCCAATTCCGGCGCAGGTGTATCGCACCATCGGTTCTGCAGCCCTTATCGCGACCCGAAAAATTGCCAAAATTAGGGCGGCAAATAATCCGAGTACTCCCAAAGTTCCAATCAGTCCTAACTCTTCTCCAATCACAGAAAAAATAAAATCGGTATGAGCCTCCGCCAAATAGCCCCATTTCTGTCTACTTGCGCCCAGTCCCACACCAAAGATTCCGCCACTGGCTAACCCCATGATGCTATGAGCCGG